>JBFHRT010000388.1:0-2887 GCA_041591575.1 Spongiibacteraceae bacterium | reverse complement strand
GCATGGATTCGATGGCAGTGGAGCTGCCCGCCAGCACCAGCACCGAACAGCTGCTGGCCAAGATTGATGAACTCAACAACAACCCGGACGTGCACGGCATTCTGCTGCAGCACCCGGTGCCGCCGCAGATCGACGAGCGCGCCTGTTTCGATGCCATCGCCCTGGAAAAGGACGTGGACGGCGTTACCTGCCTGGGCTTTGGCCGCATGGCCATGGGCGAAGAGGCCTATGGCTGCGCCACACCGATGGGCATCATGCGCCTGCTGGAGCACTACGGCATCGAACTGGAAGGCAAGCACGCCGTAGTGGTCGGTCGCAGCCCTATTCTGGGCAAGCCGATGGCCATGATGCTGCTGCAGGCCAATGCCACCGTTACCATCTGCCACTCCCGCACCAAGGATCTACCGGCGCTGATCCAGCAGGCCGATATCGTGGTGGGCGCTGTGGGCAAGCCGGAATTCATCAAGGCTGAGTGGATTAAGGACGGCGCCGTTGTGGTTGACGCCGGCTACCACCCGGGCGGTGTCGGCGATATCGAGCTGGCACCGCTGACCGAACGCGTCAGCGCCTACACCCCGGTCCCGGGCGGCGTCGGCCCCATGACCATCAACACCCTGATCCTGCAGTCGCTACAGTCCGGTGAAAAGGCGCTGAAATAGCCCCCTCTTTATATAAAGGCGCCCGGTAGCGGCGCCGTATAAACAGGCACCCCCAACTCACGCAGCGGGACGTCATGGCACGAAAAAAAGAACTGGGCTGGCCACAAAAGCTGGCGCGCAAACTGCTGGAAGGTTTTTTCCACCTCTGCTTTTTGTTTCGCCGAACCCTGCGCTTTGACCGCCGCCCAGCCCTGCAACACCCCTGCGTAATAGCCGTGTTTCACGACGAGATGGTCGCGGCTGTGGAATACTTCAAACATAGTAACTGCGCCTCTATTGCCTCGCGCAATCACAACGGCTACGCGGTGGCCCAGGTCATTCGCCGCGCCGGCTACCAGATGGTTTACGGCTCCACCAGCAAGGGTGGCAAAGAAGCCTTCTACGAGCTCAGCCAAGCCCTTAGTGGTGGCAGATCCGTAGTGTTTACCGTTGACGGCTCGCGCGGCCCGCGCCACGTGATGAAGCCCGGCGCAGTGATGCTCGCCAAAAAACAGAAGGTCCCGCTCTACCTGATGCGGCTGCACACCAGCGGACCGCGCCTGCCCTTCACCTGGGACCGATTCCAGATTCCCCTGCCCTTTGCCAACGTTAAGGTGGCGGTACAGGAGCTCGACCTCGGCAGCGGCAAACGCATCAAGGACCTGGTGGACGACGCCACCACGACCATGCAGGCCATGTAGGCGATGTCTGCAGGTGGATTCCGCCTCCCAACAACAGGCGCGACTTTTTACTGCTTCGCGAATATGATGTTACCCCCCCCCAAAGGGGCCGACCCAACAAGCACAAAGCCAGCACAAAAAAGGCGGAGCGGTATGAATCGGGATTTTTTCCAGCGTTACTACCAGACCTACAACAGCGAATCGCCCGAGGCGCTGGCCGAGTTTTACCACGACGACGTGACCCTGGTTTCCGCCGAGGGCGAACAGCAAGGGCGTGAAGCCCTGTTGGATACCTACCGCTATATCACCGAGCGATTCCGCGACCGTATGACGGCAGAGCGTATCCTGATTGACGGCGACGTCGCCGCGGTTGAGATCCTGGATGAATTTGAAGCCAAGTGCGAAGTGGAAGACTTTCTCGGCAGCAGCTTCCAGCAAGGAGATTGTTTCAGCCTGAAGCTGTGCGCTGTTTACACGGTGGAACAGGGTAAAATCCGCCGCGCCGTGATCTACCGCCGCTGATGTTGCGCCGCACCCTACTCTCGGCATTGGCGCTACTCATCTACGGCGCGCTACTGACCGCTGCCTCGCTGCTGAGCATCCCGTCAAACACTGTGTCGCAACACGACAAGCTGCTGCACCTGTTGGCCTACGCCGGCTTTGCCCTGCTGGCCAGCGCAACCACGCGCCAAACCGCGCGCTATGCCGCACTGTGTTTGGGTATCATCAGCTACGGCCTTGCCGTGGAGTGGCTGCAGTCGCTGACACCGAGCAGGACCATGTCTTTGGCGGATGCTGCCGCCAACACCGCCGGCGTCGCTCTGGTCTTTGCCGCGGTCACCGGTCTGCGCCAGCTACAGCGGCGTTAGCTGCGAGCCAACTGCTCCCGATCTATTCCCGGCGCCAGCTGGTGCCTTCGCGACTATCTTCCAACACCACACCGCGCGCCTTCAGCTCGTCGCGAATCTCGTCGGCACGGGCAAAGTTTTTATCCTTGCGTGCCTGCAGGCGCTGCTCGATCAATGCCTCGATTTCTTCAGCACTGAGTGCATCGCTGGCACCGGCCTTGAGAAAGCCTTCGGCATCAACCTGCAACACACCCAATAGCGAGCCCAGTGATTTCAGCAAGCCCGCCAGCCGCTCGGCATCGGCGCCGTCACCGGCGACGGCAGTATTGAGGTCGCGCACCAGGTCAAACAACACCGCCAGCGCTTCGGGCGTATTAAAGTCATCACTCATTGCCGCATGGAAGCGCTGCACATAGGGATCATCCGCCGCCAGCTCAGCCACCGACTGCGCCTCCACCGCCGAAAACGGGCGCAAGGCCTGGTAGAAGCGATCCAGCGCCTGCTTGGCAATCTGCAGGTTGTGCTCGGAGTAATTAATGGGGCTACGGTAGTGGCTGCTGATCAGGAAGTAGCGCACCACTTCCGGGTGGTACTTATCCAGAATCTCGCGAATGGTGAAGAAGTTGCCCAGTGACTTGGACATTTTCTCGTTATCCACCCGCACCGCACCGGCGTGCATCCAGGTGTGGGCATAGGTCTGGCCGGTAGCCGCCTCGGACTG
>JBFHRT010000387.1:0-2891 GCA_041591575.1 Spongiibacteraceae bacterium | reverse complement strand
TGCAGCGTCTCGGCCACGCCTTTCCCCTCACGACCGACAACGCCGATATTCCGAAACGGTTCCATAGTACCCGCCGCTTATTGTGGATTATCATCATTATACCCACCGCCCCGCCCCTCACGACAGCGCGGCGATGCAGCACAGCCCATGAGTCATGCTTTTATACAACGAACTCACTGATCCACAGGTACGCGCGCTCGCCTGGAGCTGCTTTAGCGCACCGCTTATTCAACAGCTGCCACTGAGCAACGGCCTCAGCGCTGCGCCGCCGCCACTGACGCTCACCGCGCGCCGTCAGACTTGGTTACAGGCGCTGGACAGCGACCCGCGGCCGCTGCGCGATTATCTGCAACAGCACTGCCGCTCCAGGCGCCTGGGGCTGGTGTTTGAAGCCCTGTGGCATTTCTTTCTGGATCAGGACCCGGATACCGAGCTATTGGCTCACAACCTGCCGGTACGCGACGGCGGTCATACCCTGGGCGAGTTCGACATCATCTATCACTGCCGGCAACGCGATGTGCTGTGCCACCTGGAGCTGGCGGTGAAGTTCTATCTGGCAACGCCCACACCAGCGCTGGCGGGCAATGCCCTCAGCCAGTGGCTGGGACCCAATAGCCAGGACCGGCTGGACCTCAAGCTGTCGCGACTTCAGCGACGACAACTGATGCTCGGCAATACCGACACTGGACGACAGATACTGCATAGCATTGGGGTGGCTACGGTGGAACCGCAACTGCTGCTCAACGGCTGGCTGTTTCAGCCTGCACACGGCGCGGTGGCACTACCGTCAGAACTGGACGACGCACACCAGCAAGGCCTGTGGGTGCGGTTGGGTGATTTCGAGAACAACATCCGTCCGCGATGCGCGCAGTGGTACGCGCTGCAGAAGCCGCAGTGGCTGAATGGCATTGCCGGCGCGGAAGCGCTGAATGAACAAACATGGGAAGCGGCGCGCCGACGGCCGCAGATGTTGGTGGGTGTCAGCGCCGAGCAGCCGCAGCGAGAGGCGCTACGGATATTTCTGACGCCGGACGATTGGCCCCGGCTGGGCTAATCTCCATTCATAACCGCACTCCGTCATTGCGAGGAGCGCTTTTTGCGACGCGGCAATCTCCCGGAGTCACTGCCAAACGGGCCGAGATTGCCGCGTCACCCAGTCGCCGGTACAACAGGCGGCTGGGTTCCTCGCAATGACGGGCTACCCGATACTCCGCGACAATGCCGCGTTTTCGCCTTTCGCCTTTCGCGTCTAGCGCCCGACTGCCTTTAAGGCAGATCGTCGACCTCGGCGCCCTCTTTCTCCGGCATCAGCAGGTCTTCACGGCTGATACCCAGCGCCAGCATAACGTTGGCCGCCACATAGATGGAGGAATAGGTACCGACCAGCACACCCACCAGCAGTGCCAGGGCAAAGCCGCGGATCATTTCGCCGCCCACGGTGGCGAGCGCTCCCAGTACCAAGATGGTGGTCAAGGAGGTCACCAGGGTACGACCCAGGGTCTCGGTCAGGGAGATATTAATCGTCTCAACCGGACTCTCTTTGCGCAGCTTGCGGAAGTTCTCGCGGATACGGTCGGAAACTACGATGGTGTCGTTGAGGGAGTAACCGATGACCGCCAGCAGCGCCGCCATTACCGTGAGATCAAAGTCCCAGCCGGTCATGGAGAACACGCCGAGTACAATCAGCACGTCGTGCGCCAAGGCTGCCACCGCGCCAAAGGCGAACTTGAGCTGGAAGCGCATGGAAATGTAGATCAGCACCATTACCAGCGCCAGCAGCAGTGCCAGGCCGCCCTGGTCGCGCAGCTCTTCGCCCACCTGCGGGCCGACAAACTCGACCCGGCGCAGCTCCACCTCGGATTCGGCACTATCCTGCAATACCGCCAGCAGTTCCTCACCCAGTGTCGGGCTCATGCCCTCGGGCAGCCGCACCAGCACATCGGTGTCGGCGCCGAAATTGACCACCACCGCCTGCTCATAGCCGGCCGCGGCCAGGGTGTCGCGCACATCGCCCAGCTGAGGGGCTTCGCCATACACCACTTCCACCAGGGTGCCGCCGGTGAAATCCAGACCGAAATTAAGCTGGCGCACGCCCAGCGACACGACAGAGGCCAGCAGTAGGAAAATCGACAGCGCGGCCGCAATATGCCGCGCGCCCATGAAGTTGATCACTTTTTGATTAGCGGACATGCAGACGTTCCTTATATGGCCAGCTTGTCGATCTTGCGGCCACCATAAACCAGATTAACAATGGCGCGGGTGCCCATAATGGCGGTGAACATGGAGGTGAGAATACCCAGCGACAGGGTCACCGCGAAGCCTCGCACCGGACCGGTACCAACGGCGTAGAGAATCACCGCCACCAACAGGGTGGTGATGTTGGCGTCCATGATGGTGACGAAAGCGCGCTCGAAACCGGAGTTGATCGCCTGCTGCGGCGACATGCGGTTTTTCAGTTCCTCGCGAATACGGGCGAAGATCAGCACGTTGGCATCCACCGCCATACCCACGGTGAGCACGATACCGGCGATGCCGGGCAGGGTCAGTGTGGCCGACAGAATGGACATGCAGGCCAGCAGCAGCACCAGGTTGACGCCCAGTGCCATCACCGCCGCGACGCCAAACAGGCGGTAGTAGACCACCATGAAGACCGCCACCAGTGCCAGGCCGATCTGCACCGACTTCACACCCAGCGCGATGTTCTCAGCACCCAGCGACGGACCCACGGTGCGCTCCTCGACAAAGTCGATGGGCGCCGCCAGCGCACCGGCGCGCAGCAGCAGCGCCAGTTCCGCTGCCTCGGTGGGGTTGTCCAGCCCGGTAATGCGGAACTGTACGCCCAGCGCGTCACGGATAGTGGCGAGGCTGATGATTTTTTTCTCGTCGTAGGG
>JBFHRT010000386.1:0-2906 GCA_041591575.1 Spongiibacteraceae bacterium | reverse complement strand
GTTCATTCTCGGGTTTCCCTGTCGTTACTGGTCGCCCACAGTCCGCGCGGGCGCCAACGCCAAAACACTGCCGCTCGCCACGGCGCTCTAGCAGTGATTTAGCAAAGCCCATGCCAATCATTTTTCCCTTACAATTCAACAAGTTGAAAATACCGCTGGGTAAGGCGACGGAATTCGCCAAAAGATTGGCAAGCCCAGCCAACGCCTAGCTGTGAACTGGCGCAGCGACTGGGCAGTGGTATTGAGCAGGGAGAAAGAGCGCCTCAAACGCTGTGGCGCCAGCGGAACGTGTCGACGGGCGTCTACACTTTATGCGTCACTATTTGCGAACTGATACCAACTTGCGAACTGATACCAATACCATCGAAGGATCGCCGACATGATGATTGCCCGCTGGAGTATCGACGCGAAATTCGGCTACAAGCCGGTGGTGATTGAACTGATGCAGCGCTGGCTGAAAGAAATTGGCTCACAGATCGGTTGGAACGAGGCCAATACCCGGCTGTTCACCGGCTCGGTGGGCGCGCGGGAATCCACCGTGCAGTCGGAAATCCGCATCAAGGACCTGGCCGAACTCAACGCCGCCTGGGAAAAACTCGGCGCCATCGAGGCCCACAAGGCCTGGAGTCAGGAGCTGGAGCCCTACATTGTATCCGGCACGCCGCGCTGGGAGATCTATCGCGAGCTGCCGCCCTCCTGATCGCAGATCAGCCGCTGCTGGCGATGCGCAGCACCTCGCGGTAACCGGGTGCCGGCACCACTGCGCCGCGCTTCTGTAGCAGACGGTGCAGCTGCGGCAAACGGAACCAGGGCACGGAGGCCAACAGGTGGTGCTCGATATGGTAGTTCACATGCATGGGCGCCACCGTCAGTCGCGCCAGCCAGTTGGCGCGCGTGCTGCGGGTGTTGCGCAGCGGGTCCGCACCGCCCTCGGTGCAGGCGTGTTCGGCAATGGAGCGGATGCGTAAAAACAGACTGAAGCTGGTCAGGTAGGCCACGATCCAGGCACTGTACAACCAGGCCTCACCGCAGGCAGCCAACAGCGCAATCAGCACTAGGTTACTCAGCAGCACCGGCCAGAAATGACGCCCCCCTTCGCGCAGATAATCCCATGCTGTGCGGCCATTGCGCGGCAGTTTTTCCACCTCGGCCGCCACCGTGTAGCGCAGCACCCCGAGATCCATCAACACCAGCCCCAGCACCCGCCGCAATCCGGTCAGCCCGCTGGCATCGCGCAGCAGCTTGCGCCACAGCGAGCGACGGCTGCCGGGAAATGGTGCCACCAGGCTGAGATCGGGATCCAGCTCGGTACCAGTGTGGGCGTGGTGACGCAGGTGGTGCTCGCGATAGCGCGCCACATCCAGCCAGATCGGACGCGCGCACAGCCAGTCGGCCAGATGCGTGTTGAGCTCGCGGCGCTGAAACAGGGTGCGGTGCGCCGCCTCGTGACTGAGTATGGCCAGTGTCAGTTGCTGGCCACCCAAAACCAGTACCGCCAGCACAAACACCGCCGGGTTTGCCCACGTTGCCAGCGCGGCAAAGGTGATGGCAATCAGCAGCCAGGTACGGCCAATGGCCCACCAGCCCATGGCATCTGACTTGGCCGTTATGGCGCGGATTTCATCGGCGCTGAGCAAATCCTGGGCGCGAACATAGGCGCGCGTCGTTGATGGCGTCGTCATTGCAAACCCCCTGAAGAAAGATGGCTGGCGGCTGCCGCACTGGGCATGGCGAGTGATGACTGAAACAAGCGGCTCCATATCGCCTTGCCGGTCTCGTCGAAGCGCTGCACGGTGGTGAAAAAAGCGTGGCGGGCATCGGCATCCACCAGCGGCGACGGCAACCAGGGATCGAACACCAGCTGGCGAATGGCCTGGCCGCCCAGCAGGTAGGATTCGCGCGCCGCCACATCCAGCTCCAGCCCCGCGCAGCGCGACAGCCAGTCCTCCAGCCGCTGGCGCTGTTCCAGGTAGGTCTTGGTCAGCGCGGCTCCATCCCAAAGTTGCGAAATGCGGGGGCTGCGCGCCTCATCGAACTCCGCCGCCGCAAACACCGCGGCTTCGGGCTCCAGCCCCAGCGCCTGCAGGCGATCGCGAACCGCGGCCACACCGCCGGCGAGATTGTCCGGACGCAGGTACAAGCCCTTGTCCAGTTCGCGCAGCCCCAGCAGGCTCAGCGCCCGCTCGCGGCGGCGCAGCGCCTTGCGGTCAGCGCGCCCCAGCGCCGCGCAGTGCACGGCAACATATCCACCGCGCCAGGGCGCCAGCTGCTGCTCGGCGTCGTGCCAGCGCACCACCTCGGCGGCCAGCCCCTGCGCCGCTATTCCCAGCCGATAGCTGCCGCGCTCCGCCGCTTCAATCATGCTCTCAGAGGACAGCCGCACCAGTGCCACCCGCACATTGTTAGCGGTGATGTTGAACAGAGCACAGGCGGCAATGGCCTGCTGAGCACTGAGGGGCTGGCCCTCGCGGGCCAATAACAGACCCAGAATCAGCTTCTTGGCGGTAGGCTTCATCGAATATTTCATAAAACACAGTAATTGCTATATTTTGTAATATTACATAACAATCGATAACTGTCACTATCTGTATCAACTTCACCGTTCAGGGAAATCGCCCATGACCACCGGCACCGTGCTGACCGAAGAACGCGAAGACATCTTCGTGGTGACTCTCAACCGCCCCGACTGCCGCAATGCCGTCGACCGCCCCACTGCAGAGGCACTGGCATCGGCCTTCAGAGCATTCGACGCCGATGACGCGCTGAAGGTCGCCATCCTCACCGGCACCGGCGGCCATTTCTGCGCTGGCGCCGACCTCAAGGCCGTGGCCGAAGGTGGCGAGGCGGCCAATCGCGTTGTGAAAGATGGCGACGGCCCCATGGGCCCCACGCGCCTGCCGTTGAGC
>JBFHRT010000385.1:0-2913 GCA_041591575.1 Spongiibacteraceae bacterium | reverse complement strand
TGGTCATGCTGGTGTGGACACTGGACAAGTTTCTCAATCCCGCGCATGCCAGCGGCGTTTACGGCCATTTTTACGGCATTGAAGGGCTGGGACACGCGGCGATGTACGCCATCGGCGCGGCCGAGCTGGTGATTATTGCCGCCTTTGTGCTGGGGCTGTTCAAAATCTGGAGCTACGGTCTGGTGCTGGCCTTTCACACCGTGTCCACGCTCTCTTCCTACCAGCAATACCTGGCTCCCTACGACGATGCCAACACCCTGTTCTTCGCCGCCTGGCCAATGCTCGCCGCCTGCGTAGCGCTATTCTTACTGCGCGACAGCGACACCCTGCTGACTGTGGAGTTGAAACGATGAAGCGTGCCGAACAACGGGCCGAAGCCACCCTGGAGAGGGACGCGGCTCGCATCGACGGCGATGACCTTGACCGCGTACTGAGCCGCCGCGAACGCATTGAGCGCAAAGTGCGCGAACACCCGCGACTGGCGGGATTTATCGACCAGATTCAGACCCTGTTCGAGCTGATTCGCGACTACCGCAGCGGCACCTACCGCAGCATTCCCTGGGGCTCTATCGCCGCCGCGGCAGCAACGCTGCTGTACATCTTAAATCCCATGGACATGGTGCCGGACTTCATCCCCTTTGTCGGCCTGATCGACGACGCCACCGTATTCGCCTTCTGCCTGAAGCTGATCGGGCGAGACCTGGACCGCTACAAGGAACAGAAACCATCACCCAGTGAGGAGCCTCAACAAGAGCTGGAGCACTAAGTCAAAGCAATGCCCATAGCGCCAACGATAAAATGCCCATCGCGCCAACGATAACAAGCAGCGGAGAATCACTATGAGATTTGAAATTGTCGATCGTCAGGGCTATATCCCGGAACTGCACTACGGCGGACCCGGCCGCGAGCTGGCGGGTTTTATTCCCGACGGCCTGGAATGGACCCAGCTCAGTTACGACAACGGCGGCGGTCAGGCACTGATCCGTGGCCATCGCTGGGGCTTTTACTATGCCGGCGAAGGGTTTTCGATTGTGCTGGAAAGCGGCGTGGAAACCATTCACGACGCCACGCTATTTGTCGCCCAGGTGCGCGACAAGCTTTTCGGTGAAAATAGCCACGAGGTGCAGGTGCTGCTGGCCGGCGACCAGTACGCCGAGGCGGAAGCGGCGGCAAATGGACGCCTGACCTCAAACGCCTGATGCGTGAAATGGTGCGCGCAGCGCACCCTACGGGCCCGGTAGGGTGCGCCATGCGCACCGATGCCGCGCCCGTCGATCACGCTTACAGCTGCATAAACTCCGGCACATTAAAGGCCCAGCTCTTCACTTCGCTGCGCTCGCTGATACGCCAACCCTGGGCGGTGCGCCGGTACTTGTCCACGTACCACAGCCCCAGCATAAACACATGGGGCAGTTGATCCTCTCCCATCGCCATTTCCATGGGGTTGAAACACATCACCCGGCCGCTCGCCTCGTCTCCGTTCACCTGAATCTGGATATTGGCGTTGAGGTGCTGGGAATTGGGGAATGCCGGCAGCGCTTCCTTGAGAAAGGCAATGGTGGTTTCCAGGTTGCCTACCGAACCGCCGAAGGCGCTGTAGTCGATGTGGGCATCTTCGGTGAAAACGCCGCGCAGCTCATCAGCGGCCTTGCGGTCAATGATGTCGGCGTAGTGATAGAGCAAATCCTGAATTTCAAAGCGGTCAGACATTTCCTGGCTTGATAGCGCCATGGCTTACTCCTGTTTTTATGAAGTTGGTCACGTCGGTGTTATCGATAAGGCGCGCGTCGGCATCGCCCATTAAAAATCCATCGGCAGGCCGATAGACTCGGACCAGATGCGGTCGCGGTGTTCGAATAGCAGCGGATGAGCGGCGCCCATCACATGGGGGTCACTGCAGGTATTCACGGCACGGTCGCGCTCACTGATAGGCGCCTGCTCCGGCGGCAGAGGCCGGAGCATATTGGAAAAGGCGGCCCAGTACAGGTCCAGCGCACTCAGCGTGTCGCCGATAAAGAAGCGGCTGCCGCGCTCGCGCTGCGCCATCAGCTGCTCGCTGAGCAGCGCCAGCACCTCGGCGCAGCGGTGCGGTGCGATTTCCGCTGCCTGCTCGCTGTAGCCGTAACGCCGCGCAAGATTCTCCATTAGCGGCCGCATGGCATCATCTTCCATCAGCGGCTGAAATAGCACAATGCGGCGATACCAGGCAAAGCCCAGGTCGCCGGCCAGCTCGCGCAGCAAGCCAAACATATGCATGCGCTGGCCGACAGCAACAGGCACCAACGCCGGTTCCGGCGCCAGCCGTTCGGCCAGGTAAATCATATCCATCCAGTGGCTGCGCGGCGCCTCGCCGTCGTAAACCGCCACCGGTGCATTGCTGAGCCCGGTCCAGGCTTTAAGCTCGGCGTTCTCGCCGCCCGCCTCCTGCCGCACCGGAGTAAAGTCCAGACCTTTGACCCGAAACAGCGCCTTGGCCGCCTCGCCCCAGGGGCCAGGGTGGCCGGCGGTCAGTACCAGCCGCAGGCCGTCGCGCTCGCGAGCCTGGGCAATGCTCAGATAATCCATGGAAATTGCCGCCCTCCCCAGCGTCAATGACTGTTGAGAGTAAAGCAGTAGTCGGGGTGGGACTCCACCCGTTTGGGTGGGAAGGCGCGGGAGACGCTGGACGGGAGACGGGAGACGCTAAAAACCTGGCCGAAGGTCGGACGACTGAAGTCGGGCGCAAAAAAAACGGTGCGCATAGCGCACCCTACCAAAGCCTGGACTCCGTAGGGTGCGCCGCAATGCCATTAACTTAGCGACGTAGGCCCGCATAAGCTTGCGTTGCGGACGTTCGCCGGAAACGCTAATAGCGCTTATTCCGGCCTACAGCAGGGATCGGTGCCGCAATCGACAAGATGAAAATCGCAGAGA
>JBFHRT010000384.1:0-2918 GCA_041591575.1 Spongiibacteraceae bacterium | reverse complement strand
TGCTGACAGTAAAGCTCAGGTTGTCGTTAAACGCGTAGCTGATATCCAGGTGCGAATAATCGTCGTCGTAGGTCTGGCCATCGGCCTCGTCCGGATCGGCCATGCCCAGCAGCGCCGACCACTTACCCATGCTGTAACCCAGGGTGTAGTAGGCGAAGCCGTCGTCAGACAGCGAGCCGAAAGCGGTGTTGCCAGTTACGTTGTCGTAGTAATAAAACTCAACACCGGCAAAGCTCAGGCCCAGGTAGGCCTCCACCAGATCATTACCGCTATCCAGACCTGCAGTGCTGGGGTAGTAGTAGCTGATAGCGCCAACATCGACGCCCACACCGCCAAACTCACCGCCCCAACCCAGGATCAGGTCCACTTCTTCGCTGCCACCGGAGCTGGAAGCCCAGGCACTGGCATAGAAGCCACCAGTGCTGTAAGTGATATCACCGGATACCGCTGCGTTGCCCGGATCCTGATCCACACCGCGGAACAGGTAGAGGTTGGACACTGCCGCACTGGCAGACAGCTCCGCCATTGCCGGCGCCGCCATGGCAGCTGCGGCAATACCAGTCGCTAACAGGGTTTTCATTGTCTTCATGGTTATTTCTCCACGTTGGTATTTTTTTAGTGTGCTAGCGCAATGTTGCTGGCGATTGTAAAAGCACAGTGCGTGCCAACTTTATCAATATGCTTATATTTCAAAAGCTTACACCGACAACACGCGCCCAGAAGGCAAATCGGCGACCTGGGGACGCGGTCCACCAGGGTGCATTTTTCACCTAGCGCACCAACTTAGGACAAAGCGCAAGAAAAATCTAGACTTCACAGCAATAAATTAGCGCAACCCATTGCTTTAAAAGGAAAAATTAGATTTATTTTGGGGAATGTAAGGCTCGCGGCTCACGGTCGTGGCCACTATAGGGAGCAGTCGCGCGCCGAAGCGGCGCCAATATCGCACCATATTGATGCATCTAGATTAGAAAGACAGGTTAGCGGGGCGGCATCTCTCTCTCGTTCATTATTATTGGGTTTCCAGAGTTCTGACCCGCCGCTCCAACAGTTCGAGACGGCGCTGCAATTCTTGTATCACAAGGTCCCGGCTATCACCAGACCCCACCGCCGTCTTTTGGCCGCTGCGGCGCTCCACCTGCGCCGCCAGCTGGCCCAGGCGTCGCTCCAGGCTTTCGACTATCGATACTTGGGCCTCGCGTCCCGCCTCACCGGCGACACCGGCAACGCCGGCCATGCCGGGCTTGCCTGCCGCCAGCCAGCGCTTTTTGCCCATCACACTGCCCTGCTGATACTGACCGGGCACCACCTCACCGCCAGCGCCGCCGGCGCCGCCGCGCCCCGGCTCGCCACCGCGGCTGCTTACAGCAATACGCGCCGCGATGTCCGCAGCGGACACACTCCCATCTACCGGCCAATAGGCGAGACTGACCGCACCGGCATTACCGCCGCTGCCGCCGGCACCGCCATTGCCACCGGCGCCACCATCGCCACCGCGACACCGGTCGATGCCGCCGCCATCCTGACCGCGACCACCGCGGCCGCCGTCGCCACCGTCGCCGCCACTGGCGAGCACGCGCAGGCTGCCCAGTGACTCTATGCCCAGCCGCAGCTGCAGGCGCGCGCCATTGGCGCCGCTTCCACCGGGCAGGCCATCACCGCCGGCATCACCAGCGGCGCAGTCAGCAGCGGCCTCGGACCAGCTGAGACCGTCGCCACCCTGACGGCCCTCGCGGCCACGTGCGTCGATCACCACATTGTCGCCGATGCGCGCCCGCTGTACCGACAGCTGCCAGGCCGACAGCCCCTCGCCGAGGCGGATGGTGGCGCCGTCGCCGACTTCCAGCACGTCCAGCTCCAACTGCTCAGCGTCGGCGCTTACCGTATAGGTATCGCCGGCGGCAATGCTCAGCGTCGCCGTCAGCGCCACCGGGGAAACAGCGGCCAATACCAGTGAACAACAAAAACGCATCATGACAACAACCCTGAAGTTTCAATTATTATGCAGCGGCAATATAAGCATAATCGCCGCTTTTTGCGCTACACTAGCGCGCACACGCCACGATACCGGTAGTCTCAGATGGCAAGAAACGACTTTATTGAACAGCTGGTCGGCCAGGCCAGCGGCCTGCTCGGCGCCAGCGGCGTGCAGCAGGACATCGAAAACAAGCTGCGGGTCATGCTGCAGGGTGCGTTCAACCGGCTGGATTTAGTCTCTCGGGACGAATTCGAGGCCCAGCGCGCGGTGCTCGCGCGCACCCGCAGCAAGCTGGAGGCCTTGGAGCAACAGGTGGCCGACCTCAGCGCACAGCTGGATCAGCGCAGCTCCTGAATACCGGGGCGCTGCGCCCCACCGCCCGTTTCCAAGGAAGGAAGCCCATGCCCCTCGCGCTTGTCTACAGCCGCGCCAAGCTCGGCGTCAACGCCCCACTGGTCACGGTGGAAGTGCACCTTTCCAACGGCCTGCCCGCGTTTCATATCGTTGGCCTGCCGGAAACCAGCGTCAAAGAAAGCAAAGACCGGGTGCGCTCGGCGCTGCTCAACTCGCGCTTTGAATTTCCCGCCCGCCGCATCACCGTCAACCTGGCGCCGGCAGACCTACCCAAGGAGGGCGGCCGCTTCGACCTGCCCATCGCCCTGGGCATCCTGGCCGCCTCGGGCCAGTTGCCGCTGGAGCCTCTGGCCAACTGCGAGTTCGTCGGCGAGCTGGGGCTAAGCGGTGAACTGCGCCGCATCGACGCCGGCCTGCCGGCGGCCATCGCCAGTGCCGGCGACGGCCGGCCGCTGCTGATGCCGGTGGCCAACGCCAGCGAGGCGGCGCTGTTCAGTGACGCCCGGGTGCTGCCGGCGCCGTCGCTGCTGGCCGCAGTGGCCCATCTGGTCGGCCAGCAGCGCATTGAGCTGCAACCGCCGCCGGC
>JBFHRT010000383.1:0-2921 GCA_041591575.1 Spongiibacteraceae bacterium | reverse complement strand
GGCGCTGCTTTAGCCGCACACCTACCCAGCTTTGCAGCATTTGTGCGAATAAATTCGCACCTACATGCCAGTGAACAACGGCACGGCAATACCCCCTACCCCGCCGCCACCACCAGCTGTCGCAGCAGCGTCTCGCGCTCGGCAGCGCCCGCCCCCAGCATCGCCAGGTAGCCATCGACATTTGCCACGGCCGCGGCGGCGAAACTCTCGCTACCAGCTAGCTCACGCTCGCGCCAGTAGTGCCACAGCGTGTCCTGCTGCCAGCGCTCCAGTGCCAGTTCCAGCTGTTTGGCCTGCTGGTAAACCGGCGCCGGCGCCGCGTCCTTGAGTGAGCGGCGCAGGCTGCGCATTGCAGCGATGCGCTCGCGCTGGGGGCGGCTGAGCGCGCACAGCTCGGCCAGCTCGGTTTCGCTCCAGCGGCGCCCCGCCGTTGCCAGCCAGCAGCCGCAGAGCAGCAGATTGACGTCGGCACCGTGCTCGTCCTGCAGCGCCAGACAGGCTTCGGCCACCGCCGGCCGGCCGTACACCGCCAGCGAATACTGCCAAAGAGGATTGTCTGTCATCGTCGCTCCGTGATTCCGGCCGGGCCGGTGCTGCCGTATAATCGCCGGCCATGATTCTACTGCAAAAACTCAGTCTACAGCGCGGCGCCAAGCCCCTGCTCGAAGGCGCCGACCTGCAGCTCAATCCGGGCGAGCACGCGGCCCTGGTGGGTGCCAATGGCAGCGGCAAATCCAGCCTGTTCCAGCTGATCTGCGGCGAGATCGGCGTCGATGGTGGCGATATCCGCATTCCGCCCAACTGGCGCATTGCGCAGATGCGCCAGGAAGTGGTCGCCACCGCTCGCAGCGCACTGGACTATGTCATCGACGGCCACAGCGAGTACCGCGACCTGCAGACACAGCTGGACGGCTGCGACGACGACCACCGGCTGGCCGAACTGCACGGCGCGCTGGACGCCATCCGCGCCTACGAGATTCCCAGCCGCGCCGAACAGCTGCTGGCGGGGCTGGGCTTTGCCGACACCGAGATGAACCAGCCGGTCAGCGCCTTTTCCGGCGGCTGGCGCATACGCCTCAATCTGGCGCAGGCGCTGATGCAGCCCTCGGAACTGCTGCTGCTGGACGAACCCACCAACCACCTGGATCTGGATGCCAGCCTGTGGCTGGAACAGTGGTTGAAAGGTTACGACGGCACCCTGTTGCTGATCTCCCACGACCGCGACTTTATCGACGCCTGCTGCGACTGCGTGGTGCATATCGAGCGCCGTCAGCTGAGCCGCTACCGCGGCAACTACAGTGCCTTCGAGCTGCAGCGCGCCGAGCGCCTGGCCCAGCAGCAGCAGGCCTTCGAGAAGCAGCAGGCGGAAATCGCGCACATGGAAGACTTCGTGCGCCGCTTCAAGGCCAAGGCCAGCAAGGCCAAGCAGGCCCAGAGCCGGGTCAAGGCGCTGGAGCGCATGACCCGCATCGCTCCGGCCCATGTCGACTCGCCCTTCCATTTCACCTTCTACCCGCCGGCGCGCTTCTCCGATCCGCTGCTGGCACTGGACCGCGCCCAGCTAGGCTACGGCGAGCCGGTGCTGCGCGGCATCGCCCTGGCCATTCACCCGGGCACCCGGCTGGGGCTGCTGGGTGCCAACGGCGCCGGCAAGTCGACCCTGCTGAAATCACTGGCTGGCGAAATTGCGCCGCTGACCGGCGAGCGCCGCTGCGGCGAGCACCTGGCGCTGGGCTATTTCAGCCAGCACCAGCTGGAATCCCTGGACCTGGATGCCAGCCCCATGCTGCAGCTGCAGCGGGCGCGGCCGCAGGCGCGGGAGCAGGAGATTCTCAATTTTCTCGGCGGCTTCAACTTCCGCGGCGACATGGCGACCGGTCCCTGTCGCGATTTCTCCGGCGGCGAAAAGGCGCGGCTGGCGCTGGCGCTGATCGTGTGGCAGCGCCCCAATCTGCTGCTGCTGGACGAGCCCACCAACCACCTGGACCTGGAGATGTGTCAGGCGCTGACGGTGGCGCTGCAGGACTTCGAGGGTGCGGTGGTACTGGTCTCTCACGACCGCCACCTGCTGCGCAACACCGTGGACGAGTTCCTGCTGGTGCACGACGGCGTCGCCGAGCCCTACGCCGGCGACCTGGACGATTACCGCGCCTGGCTGCTGGGCCGCGGCCGCCAGCCGGCGACCGAGATCAACGATACGCCCGCGCCCGGCATGGACAAAGCGCCTGCAGCGATGCTCGATAAGGCGCCTGCGGCGGGCATAGACAAGAAGAAGGCCCGCCAGGAGGCCGCCGCCCGCCGCGCGCGGCTGGCGCCGCTGACCAAGCAGGTTCGCCAGGTGGAGCAGGCCATGGAGCGCACTGCCGTCCAGCTGGCCACGCTGGAAGAGCAGCTGGCCGAGGGCGATCTCTACGAAGCCGCCAACAAAGCCCGCCTGCAGCAATTGCTGCAGCAGCAGGCGGAGCTGCGCCGGCAAAGCGCCGAGCAGGAAGAGCAGTGGCTGTCGTTGCAGGAGGAACTGGAGCAGCTGGAGAGCGAGGGCTGAGGGCGCCGGACGCTAGACGGGAGACGGGAGACGCTAAAAACCACCTATCCGGGTAGCGGGTGTAATCAGCCTTGTAGGCCGGCATAAGCGCCTTTCAGCGTTGCCGGCAATTTCCGGATTGCCCCTCCACTTTTCGATCACCCCGCCGCCACACACACTCACCATTGCGCCATAGCTCGCGGATGCGATGCAGCGGCACCGAGTGGCGCTCGCCATCGGCGTCAGTGATCTCGATAAAGAAGTGGTCCCCCAGCGGGAATGCCACTTCCTCCATATTCACCCGCAACACCGCATCGGCCACCCGGTCGTAATAGCCCAGCACAAAGTGCGCATCGCCGTAGGCAGCGTCCCAGCGCACGCGGTTGAGCAGTTCCTG
>JBFHRT010000382.1:0-2923 GCA_041591575.1 Spongiibacteraceae bacterium | reverse complement strand
GCTGGTGGGGGCAGTGTATGCCGGCGAGCGCCTGGAGGGCGTGCTCAGTGGCCGGGTGCGGCGCGACGGCGTCAACAGCACCCGGGTGCTGGCGGCCCTGGTGGCGGGTTCGCGCTTTCGGCCGCAGCTGCAGGCGGTGCTGTTGCAGGGCATTGCCGTGGCCGGCTTCAATGTGGTGGACCTGCAGGCACTGCAGCGCTCGCTGCAACTGCCGGTGCTGACAGTGTGCCGGCGACGGCCCGACATGGCGGCCATTCAGCGGGCGCTGCTAACCAAGGTGCCTGGTGGGCGGCGCAAATGGGCGCTGATCGAGCAGGCGGGGCCGGTGGAGGCGCTGGCCGGGGTTTATGTACAGCGCGCCGGTATCAGCCGCGAGCAGGCCGCAGAATTGATAGACGGCTGCGCGCGCAGTGGTGCGCTGCCAGAGCCGCTGCGCACCGCGCATTTGATTGCCGGTGGCATCGCCCGCGGCGAGAGCCGTCATCGCGCCTAGCTTGCGGCTCCCGCCGTTTGTCTGGCGCGTAATCCAGCCGAATCGCTGTCTTGGCGTATGCCCTGCGGTAGCCGCTTACAGCCAGGGCAGCCGCTGCAGTCCGCCGGCGAAACCGGTCATCAACCGCGGCGGACTGTCGCTGCGCAGGCGTCGCCCGTTCTCGTGGAATACTTCCAGGCGGAAGTGCTCGGGGTGGCGCATGGGGACAAAGGCATAGAAGCCGTCCAGCGCCAGCGCCACGGCCTCGTCGTCGTCCTCGGCCTCGAATACCTCAACCGCGTAGCGCCCCCACACGTCGCGGTCGTCCGGGTGCAGCCGCAGGCAGGTAACGCATTGAATGGCTTTGATGATGACCTTGGGCATGGGCTGCTGGTGTGGGGCGGGAAATGGAAGCCGCCTATGGTAGCAAATCCCGGGTAGCAAATCCCGGCGCCGGTGGCAGGGGCGCCGCGAAGCCGCCGCTAGCGCCGGATGCTGTCGACCAGGCCGCTCAATACCTTCAGCTGTGACTCCAGCATGTCGGGAGCGAGCGGTTCGGTGCCGAAAATTTTCTCGTGCAGCGGCGCCAGGGTGACGTAGCCCAGCACCAGGCTGTGGATGGCCATGACATTGGTCACGTTGAGCCAGCTGTCTTCGCCGTTGGCGCTGAGATCACTGAAGAAGCGGAAAAAGGGCTTGTACCAGCGATCCACCAGCAGCTGCAGGGTGACGCCGCCACTCAGGGTGGCGTGCTGCACCAGGCGGGAGACGTTGGGCCGGGCGACCTGACGCTCCATCAGCTGGAACACGTGGAGCTGCACTTCGTCGCGGGGCGAGTTGACGTCAATTTTGTCGATCACTTCATACAGCGGATCGAACAGGCGGTCGATGACCGCCTCGTAGATGGCGAGTTTGTTGGGGTAGTGTTTGTAGACGCCGGGACCGCGGATGCCGACTTCGTCGGCAATATCGGTGACCGAGGTGGCGGCAAAGCCCTGGCGCGCAAACATGTCTTCGGCGACGTCGAGGATGCGTTCGCTGGTATTGTTATTACTGTGACGTGCCATGGCCGCTGTGCTACTCCCCAGTGCCGAGTTCGATAAGCTGCATGAAAGTGTTAGATAGCGCCCATCCTAGCGAACTGCGCAATAAACGCAAGGCTCACGGTAATGTCGCAGGCCTGTTGGCATTAAAAATCGCTAATCACAGCCTAATATCGGCGAAAGTGTGTGCAATGCGGTGGGGCGCGTTTGCCGCGGAGATGCCTTCGGGGCTGCCGTCGCGGAGTAGCCAGTAGGTCTGCATGCCGGCGGCGCGGGCGGCATCCAGCTCGGCCTCAATGTCGGACAGAAACAGCAGTTTCTCGGCGGGGCGACCGATGGCGGCAGCGATACGGCGGTAGGATTCGCTGTCCTGTTTGGCGCCAGTGGTGGTGTCGAAGTGGCCGCTGAACAGGTTCAGCAGATCGCCCGCTTCGGAGTGGGCGAAAAACAGTTTCTGTGCATACACCGAGCCGGAGGAGTACACGTAGAGCGGCAGGCCGGCGTCGTGCCAGCGCTTGAGGTAGTCGGCGGCATCCGCGTAGACATGGGCGCGGTAGTCGCCGCGGCGGTAGCCCTGTTCCCAGATCAGCCCCTGCAGGGTTTTCAGCGGCGTGACCTTGCGGTCTTCGGCTATCCAGCTAAGCAGCTGTGCGATCAGCGCCTCGGTGTCGTCTTCGGGCAATGCCGCCAGTGCGGCGGTGTCGGCCAGCACCAGGCGCACGGCTTCATCGCTGCGGTGTTCGCGCAGGTAGGCGGGCAGGTGTTCGGCGGCGTAGGGGAACAGCACCTCGTGCACAAAGCTGATGGAGCTGGTGGTGCCCTCGATATCGGTGATGATGGCCTCGATCATGTCAGCCATCCAGTCGCGAGAAGCCGCCGGCGATATCGCTGCCGGTGTAATTGGCCACCCAGCCCTCGGGGTTGTTGAAGAAGCGGATGGCCACCAACTCGGGCTCGGGGCCCATGTCGAACCAGTGCGGGGTGTCGGCGGGCACGCTGATCAGATCGCCCTGCTCGCACAACACCTCATACACCTTGCTACCGATGTGCAGGCTGAACAGGCCGCGGCCGGCGACGAAAAAGCGCACTTCGTCTTCGCTGTGAGTGTGTTCGTCCAGGAACTTGGCGCGCAGCGCGTCCTTGTCGGGGTGGCTGGCGTTGAGGCTGATCACATCCACCGTCTGGTAGCCCTCTTCGGTGACCAGGCGATCGATATCGACGCGGTAGGCGGCCAGCACGGCCTCCTGGCTGTCGCCGGCAGCCACCGGGGCAGCGGTCTGCCACTGCTCGAAGCGCACACCGGCGTCGCCCAGGGCACGGGCAATATCGGCGGGGTTGCTGCAGCGGTGCAGCAGGCGGCCGGGCTGGTCCTCGGCGTAAACGTGCAGTTGGCTCATGGCGTGTTCTC
>JBFHRT010000381.1:0-2924 GCA_041591575.1 Spongiibacteraceae bacterium | reverse complement strand
TTCTCGATGAGGACGCGGCCGCCTATGCGTTCTATATCACCATTTTCAATCAGTACTTGGTGAGCAAGTTGCCCGGACCGTCTTACGGCGCGACGCTCAAATACCGATTCTAGTGTAGGGTGAAATGACTATGCCTTCGACCATCCGAGCCGCCGCCGTGCAATTTCACGTCGGCGGCGATATCGCCGCCAACCTGGCTACCTGTCTGCGCATGCTGGATTCCGCAGCCGAGGTTAAGCCCGACCTGGTAGTGCTGCCGGAATTCTGTAACCACCTGTCCTGGTACAACGACAATGACCACTGCTTCGACGTGTCGTTGGCGTTGGACAGCGACTTCCTGCAGGCCATTGCGGCCAAGGCGCGCGAGATCAATGCCCATGTGGTGATCGGTGTCACTCTACGCCGCGCCGGCGACGAGGTCACCGGCAGCAATCTGCTGTATTCGCCGGCGGGTGAGCTGCTGGGTATCAGCGACAAGCAGGTGCTGATCGGCCACGAAAATGACTATCTGACGCGCGCCACCGAACCCGGCGCCATTGTCGACACCCCGTTGGGCCGGCTGGGCCTGTATATGTGCATGGACGGCGTGATCAACGAGACGCCGCGCTGCCTGGCGCTGCGCGGCGCGCAGGTGCTGTGTAACAGTCTCAACTCCTTTGCGCCCGACGAAGGCTCGCTGCACGTGCCGGTGCGCGCGGCGGAAAACAAAGCCTTTGTGGTGGCCGCCAACAAGGTGGGGCCGCTGGTGCCCGAGGCGATGATGGCCGACATCAGCGCCGCCACCAATATTCCCCAGCGCTTTCTCAACGGCGCCGGCGAGTCGCAGATTGTCGCCCCGGACGGCAGTGTGCTGGCCATCGCCGGCGATGCCGAGGAAGTGGTGTACGCGGATATCGAGGTGTCCGACGCCGACGACAAGCGCCGCCCCGACGGCAGCGATATCTTCGCCATGCGCCGCCCGGAGCTGTATACCGAGCTGGGCCGCGATCCCGAGCAACAGACGCTGCCGACTTTTAGCGGAGCCGACTCGCTGCGTTCTGCGCTTATCCAGTTGCGTGGGCGCGGTGAAACCGCGCTGGCCGAGGCGTTGGGCCTGGTGTCGGTGGCCGCATCCGACGGCGCCAGCCTGATCGCGTTGCCGGGGCTGTTCTGTATCGACCAGCCCGACAGCGATGCCGCAGTGGCCGTTTCTGCGCGCGCCATCGAGCGGCTGGCTGAAATTTGTGGCGAGGCCCATGTGGTGACCTCGCTAGTGTTGGAGCGCGACGGCCGCCGCCAGCATTGTGCCGTGGTGATCGGCCGCGACGGTCTGGTGTTTGCCCAGCCCCAGGTGCACCGCAGCCAGCGCTTTGCCTTTTCCAAGCCGGCCGATGGTTTCGCAGTGGTGGAGCTGCCCTTCGGCCGCTTGGGCGTGATCACCAGCGATGACAGCATCCTGCCGGAATCCTTCCGCCTGCTGGCCATGCAGGGCGCCGAAGTGGTGGCAGTGCCGTTGATGCCGCAGGAGGCCTGGGAGATTCGCACCGGCCTGATCGAGCGCGCTGCCGAAAACCGCGTCAACCTGCTGGTGGCGGCCCAGCCCTCGGAGCTGGGCAATAGCTTTGCCGCCGCGCTGCAGGCGGACTTCACCATTTTCGGCGAGTGGAAGAGCCGCGAATTCGACGGCATTCTGACCTATCCGATTACCACGCGCGCGGGCAGTCACCCTGGCATCACCTACGCTGAACTGTACCCGCGCTGCGCTGAAAACAAAGTGGTGTCGCACCGCACCCATTTGCTTGACGGACGGCCCTGGCACTTGTTGCAGCCGATTACCGACGCCGCTTAACAGATAAGGAATAGAGCTATGAGTGAGCAACTTTCACTGCCCCATGCCCTGCACGAGCGCGTGCTCAATCGCATCGTCGATACCCTGGGCCTGACCGAAGAGCACGGCGCCGACGGCGGCCCCTATCTGCCGCTGACCAGCCACGCGCCCATGGCTGAGGGTTCGGTGGGGCAGGTGCGGCGCTTCACCGGCGACCCACTGTTCCAGGTGGTGACATCCTCCATCGTGGTGCCGGCCATTGGCCTGGACTCGCATATGGTATTTGCCTTCACCCCCTCCAATACTGCGGTGCCGCATTTCACTGTGGATTCGGTGCAGGCCGGCGACGTGTACGCCTTCCACCTGGACTTGATTCCGCGCGTCGATATCGGCTCGCGTCTGGCGTATATGAACGAGGTCTACCAGCCGCTGACCGAGGTGTTCGAGCAGGGCTCGGCCATCGAGGGTTTGTCCAAGGCGCACCTGTCGCCGCGGCAGCTGGCCATTATGTCGCCATGGATGCTGGCCAATCGCGCCACAAAAGACGCGTTTATCGAAATGGGCGGCATTGTCGATCGCTACCTGGACCACTGGTTCCGGGTGCTGGAGGTGGGGATATCCGCTGAGGCACTGGAAGATGTCAGCGCGCCGGAGCTTGTCGCCCGTGATGGCCGCAACAAGGCGGCCATCTTCAACGCCGATGTTGACCCGGTGTGGCAGCGCATCATCCCCCTGGTGGGTGAAGAAGCGGCCAGTGAACAGATAGCCCTGCTGCGCGCCACCAGCGAATAAGGCCCGCAACGCTCAAGAGGAGAAAGACTGTGGCAAAAATGATTGCTGAACTACTGCTGGAAGACGCCAGCGCCGAAGAACTGGCGCGCATGGAGCGGGTGGAGGAGATCCTGCCAGTACTGCGTGCGCGCGCCGAGGAAACCGATCGCAACGGCGAATTCAACCCCGACAATGTGCGTCTGCTCAGCGACGCCGGCCTGCTGGGCCTGATGGTGCCGAAAGAGTACGGCGGTCTCGGCGGCGGCCTGCGCGACTGGGCCGCTGCCTGCTTCGCTATCGGCACCGTGTGCCCGTCCACCGGTCTGGCCTACTTCTTCCACAATAC
>JBFHRT010000380.1:0-2928 GCA_041591575.1 Spongiibacteraceae bacterium | reverse complement strand
GCGGTTTGCGCCACCGCCCCCAGCGGAATGGCATCGCCGTCGCGGCTGCGGATATACATGCGTTCCAGGTCCGACACCGCCTTGCGTTCGCTGTCGGGATAGCGAACCATTACCCGGATCTCGTCGCCGCCGCGCTGTACGCGCTGAGCCTCGGCGCCGTAGAAGGCGTGGCGCACCTGGGTGGCGACATCACTCAGCGACAGCCCCGAGGCCTCGGCGGCGGGGCGGATGCCGAGCACGATTTCATCGCGCACGGTGTCGGCGCTGTTGCGCACGTCGTAGACGCCGTTGAACTGGCGCAGTTGCTCTTCCAGCTGCGCCGCGGCCTGTTTCAGCTGCGCCGCGTCATTGCTGACCAGCTTGAACTGCACGTCCTGGCCGCCGCCCATGTCGGAGGCGGTCTGCACCGACATCACCTTGGCACCGGGAATGGCGCCGATGGCCTCGCGCCAGCGCCGCGCCAGCTCGTCGCTGCCGATGCTGCGGGTTTCGCGCTTGGTCAGCTCGGCCATGAACTGCACGTGGCGGCCGCCGTAGGCGTAGGCGAATACGTGGCGCAGCAGGCCGTCGCCGCCGTGCTCGGCGCGGTAGTCGGCGTTGACCTGCTCCAGTGCGCTGGCCATCTGCCGGTAGCCGGCCACGGTCTGCGCCTCGGCGCTGCCCTCGACCATCTCCAGCGAGGCCTCGATAAAGTCGTTGGGCACCTGTGGCATCATAATCATGCGCACCAGGCCGCCGGCCACCAGTCCGCCGCAGAGAATCAGCGCGCCGACAAAAAGGCTGGCGGTGAGGTAGCGGTTGCGGATCGCCGCGCTCAGTAGCGGCCGGTAGGCGCCGTCGATAAAGCGGTTGAGCAGCGCGTTGTTCCGCTGCTGCAGACGCCGGGTGTAGTAGAAAAAGCCCTGCTGCGAGGGCCGGCTGTGCACCAGGTGCGCCGGCAGTATCCACTTGGATTCGATCAGCGAGAAACTCAGGCAGAGAATCACCACCCAGCCAAAGGAGGCAGGGAAGGGGGCGAACACGCCCTCGGTGAACAGGGTGGGGGCGAAGGCGACGATGGTGGTGAGCACGCCGAAGGTGGCGGGCATGGCCACGCGCTTGGCGCCGGCGATCACCGCGTCAATGCCGTGCCCCTTATTTTCAACAAACTGGCCGGCGCTCTCGCCGATGATAATGGCGTCGTCCACCACGATGCCCAGCACCAGAATAAAGCCGAACAGGCTGATCATATTGAGGGTGAGATCCACCGCGGGGGTGGCCATCAGCGCGAAGGTGCCGAGGAAGCAGATCGGCAGCCCCACCATCACCCAGAAGGCCAGCTTGATGTCCAGGAACAGGGCCAGCACCACGAACACCAGCAGCGCGCCCATGCCCAGGTTCTTGACCATCATGTCCAGCCGGCCCTGCAGGTAGTAGGTGATGTCGGCCCAGTAGTCGATATGCACGCCTGCCGGCAGTTGCGCGCGCTTGGTTTCCACGTAGCGCTTGGCGGCGTCGGCGACCTTGATCAGGTCCTGGTCGCCCACCGCGAACACCGTCGCGCCCATGCTGAATTCGCCGTCGAACAGCGAAAAGCCGTTGCTCTCGGCAAAGCCGTCGTCGATGGTGGCGATGTCGCCCAGGGTGAGACGGGTGCCGTCGGGGCGGCTGATCAGTACGATGCGCTCGAAGTCGCGCTGGCGATAGGCCTGGCCGCGGGCGCGCAGCATGATGTCGCCGTTATCGGTCTTGATGGCGCCGCCGGGCAGGTCCAGCGAGGAATTGCGAATGGCCTGGGCGACATCGCCCAGGGTGAGCTGGTACTTGTGCAGCAGCGCCTCGGGAATTTCCACCGAGATCTCGTAGTCGCGGCCGCCGAAGGTCTGCACATAGCCGATGTCGGGATCGCGCAGCAGCTCGTGTTTGACCTGCTCGATCAGCGCTTTCATGTCGCGCTCGTCGAGGCTGCCCCAGAGCTGGATGTTCACCGCGTGGTCGCGCATCTCCAGATGCTTCACTACCGGGCGCTCGGCCTCGGCGGGAAAGCTGGCGATGCCGTCCACCGCGCTGCGGATCTCGTCCATCGCCGCCTGCAGGTCGTAGTCGTCGTAGATCTCGGCACTGAGGGTGGCCACCGATTCCGCCGCAGTGGCCTCCAGCCGTTCGATGGCGTCGATGTCTTTCAGCGCCTCCTCGATCTTGAGCACCACGCCGCGCTCCACCTCTTCGGGGGAAGCGCCGGGGTAGGGCACGGTGATGCGCACCACGTCGATGACGAATTCCGGCTGTACCTTGCGCGGAATGCTCAGCGCCGCGGTGATGCCAACGGCGACGATCACCACCATCAGCAGGTTGGCGGCGACGGGATTGCGCGCAAACCAGGCGATCAGGCCGCGGCGGGTGTCGATGCCGTCGATAATACCGTCCTCACTGACGGGACCTTTGGATTCGCGGCTCATCCTCGCGGTGCCTCGCTGGCGGTGCCGGCGAGCCGCCCGCTGCCGTTGGCAGAAGGCAGCAGTGCGCTGGTCTTGGTCAGGCTGTTGCTGCGAATGGCGGTGCCGGCCACGGCCTGCGGCACAGTGGACAGGCACACGCGCTCGCCGTCCTCCAGCCCGGCGTAGATGTAGGCCAGCTCGCCGTCGCTGCGCAGCAATTTGACCTCGCGGTTGATCAGGCGGTCGTGTTCATCCACCACCCACACCCGGTTGCCGGTGCGCAGCACATGGCGCGGCAGCACCACCAGGTCGCGAAATTCACGGCCGGTGATGTCGGCCTTGACGAAGCTGCCCACCCGCAATGGCATCGCCTGCGGCTGTTTGCGGCCGTAGGGATCATCGACCCGGGCGACCACAAACAATACCCGGCTGCGCTCGTCCAGCACGCCCTCGCTGCGCACCAGTTGCGCCGACCACTGATAGCGCTCGCTGCCCATCTGCGCACTCAGCT
>JBFHRT010000379.1:0-2929 GCA_041591575.1 Spongiibacteraceae bacterium | reverse complement strand
GTCCGGCCTACAATAGGAATCGGCGCCGCAATCGATAATGAGATGAATATCGCAGGGAGCGCCTTAAGTTAATGGCATTGGGGTGCGCCGTGCGCACCGATTCGACAAGTTGTTACTTCCCTACTTGGGATCGGGACAACAACAAGTCGCTAAACTAGGCGCGCGCGGGCCAGCACACTTCACTCGACTGAGACAATTCCCGCCAACAACTGCGGATTATCCCGCAACACCCGCTCCACCGTATCCACCACCACCTGGGTCTGGCGGTCTACCTCGATATTGACGCGATCGCCCACGCTCTTGTCGCCATGAGTAGTCACCCGCAAGGTTTCCGGTATCAGGCACACGGTGAACTGGCAGGCCTCACGGTCCACCTCCGCCACGGTGAGGCTGCAGCCGTTGATGGCGACAAAGCCCTTCTTGAACACGTATTTCATCAAACCCGCGGGCAGCCGGTAGTGGATGCTGCAGTTGTTCTCGCTGCGCTCGATGGCAACGATATCGGCAGTGCCGTCGACGTGGCCCGACACCAGATGGCCGCCGATCTCGGCGCCCTGGCTGGCAGAGCGCTCGACATTGACCCGGTCGCTCTCCGCCAACCCGCCCAGGGTGGTGAGGCTCAGGGTTTCTTGCATCGCATCGAAGTGCACACGCTGGCCGTCGATCGCGGTCACTGTCATGCATACGCCGTCCAGGCCAACGCTGGCGCCGATTTCCAGCCCCACCAGCAGCGGCTGCGGCAGCTCCAGCACCAGGGAGTGCAGGCCGGGCTTGCGCGTGATGTCGACGACGGGATAGGCGCCCTGAACGATTCCGGTATACACGAGTTACTCTCTGCGACGGTGATTTGAGGCGCCATTATAGCAGCGCCGTCGGCATCTTAAGGTCTGCGCCTTCAGGGCTGCTATTTCAGGACAGCTATTTCACGACAATACCACGGTGTAGGCGATCAGCAGCTGCGAACCAAAGTACAGCGGCAATCCCCACAGCCGGTTGACGAAGCCCGGTGCCACGAAACGGTTGCGCGCCACCGACAGGTCAGACACCGCAAAGGCGACGGCACCGACCAGCAGCACCGGAGCCGCCCCGGCAAACACCGCGGCCGCGGCCAGCACCACCATCACCGAGATCACGGCGATATACACCACCACCGGCGCGCGGAAGTCCGCCGGCACCGAGGGCAGTAGCCAGCGCAGCACCAACACCGCGGTGGCGACCATGATGGCCGCAGCCACCAGCACCGCCGGCAGCGACAGCGACAGCTGCGCAAAGGCCACCGCGTAGCCCACGTGCCCCAGCAGGAAAGCGCCGATGCCGGCCAGAAACCAGCCGCTCTGGCCCTTGGGGATCAGCAGCGCGTCGCCCAGCGCGCACAGCACCAAGCCCAGCAGGATCCACTGCCCGTAGAGGCTGTCCAGCGCTCCCCAGCTCAGCCCCGCCCAGATAAAGGCCAGCGCCGCCAGCGGCTTGGTCAGCCACTCCAACGCAAACAGTCCGCGGGCCTCGGCCAGCAACAACGCCGCCACGGAGGCCAGGCACAGACCGACAGGCAGGAGGGTGATCGTATTCAAGGGTCGCATTCCTGTAGCTGGGGGCAGCGCACTATGACAAGCGCCGCCGAAGTTGTTTACCATAGCGGCACACATAATAACGGCTGCCCGCAAGGCCGCCATTGACCGAGGTACCTCTTATGGCCAATACCCTGGGCAAAGCCCTGACCCTGTTGTTCTGGCTCGCCGCCGCCTACAACCTGCTGCTGCCCTTCCCCGGCCAGGTCGCACTGTGGGTCAATATCATCGCCGGCCTGCTGCTGGCGGCCCACGCCGTCGAGTGCATTGTCTTTAAGCGCCATATCCACGAGCACCACGCAAACAACCCGCTGACCGGCTATGTGCTGGTGCTGCTGTTCGGCGTGCTGCACTCCGGCCAGTGGCTGCAAAAGAGCAAAAGCGCCTGAGCACGGCAACGATGGCGGTCACAACCCAAACCGTATCGGACACGGTTTTTGCTTGACCCGACCGTCATCGCGCCCCTTCCCCCGGGGCAATAGCGCTCCCTAACGGTTGCTGCTAGGATGATGCTTCCCATACGACCCAAACACCTGGATGCTACGAATGAAACGAGTCGTTTTTAATCAGAAAGGGGGCGTTGGCAAGACCAGTATCACCTGCAATCTGGCGGCCATCAGCGCATGGAAAGGCTACAAGACCCTGGTGATTGATCTCGATGTACAGGGCAATTCCAGCGAATACCTGATTGGCGACCAGTTTGCCGAACTGGAAGACAACGCCGCGGATTTTTTCAAGCAGAAGCTGTCGTTCTTCGGCAAGTTGAAAGAGCCCAACGACTTTGTCTACAACACCGAATTCAACAACCTGTTCCTGATGCCCTCCAACCCCGAGTTGGCGGTGATCGAGCGCGAGCTGGAATCGCGCCACAAGATTTACAAGCTGCGCGACGCGCTGCAGAAACTCTGCGAAGACTACGACCACGTCTATATCGACACGCCGCCGGCGCTGAATTTCTACAGCCGCTCTGCGTTGATCGCCGCCGACTCGCTGTTGATTCCCTTCGACTGTGACAGCTTCTCCCAGGGTGCACTGATGAACCTGCTGGAGACCGTGGCCGAGGTGCGCGAGGATCACAACCCCAATCTCAAGCTGGAAGGCATTGTGGTCAACCAGTTCCAGGCCCAGGCCAGCCTGCCCTCGCAGCTGATTGCCGATATGCGCGAACAGAACCTGCCGCTGTTCGACAGCTTCCTCAGCGCTTCGGTGAAGATGAAGGAATCGCGCACCCGGCAGCAGCCTCTGATCCATATGGCGCCTTCGCACAAGCTCACCCAGCAGCTGCTGGCCCTGCACGACACGCTGGACGGCGTGGACATTGTCAGCGCCGAGGCGCAGACCGCCTAGGGCCTTTACCCGGC
>JBFHRT010000378.1:0-2944 GCA_041591575.1 Spongiibacteraceae bacterium | reverse complement strand
TGGTGCGCACAGCGCTCCCTACAAGAGGTTGGACAAAACTGATCAGCATCGTTGTTCGTAGGGTGCGCCGTGCGCACCAAAGCGTCTCCCGTCTCCCGTCAAGCGTTTTGCGCCTTAGGGCGTCCGCGCCAAACACCACACCTCCACCCGCCGCGCGCCGGCCCGGGCGAGTATAGCGGCCAGGGCATGGGCTGTCGCGCCGGTGGTCACCACGTCGTCCACCAGCGCAATATGGCGCCCGCGCACCGCCTGTGGCGCGCGCAGGTCGAAAGCGCCGCGCAGATTGCGACGGCGACCGGCGGCATCCAGTTGTTGCTGGGCCGGAGTCGGTTTCACCCGGCGCAGGGCGTCGGCCACCGGAATACCCCAGTGTCGCCCCCAGTGCTGCGCCAGCCGCTCGGCCTGGTTAAAGCCGCGCCACAGCTGGCGCCGCCAGTGCAGCGGCACCGGCACCAGCAGCTCGGGTCGGCCGCTGTCGGCCAGTGCTTGGCGTTGCAGCCACAGCTCGGCCAGCAGTGCCCCCAGGTCGTGGCGGCGGCGGTGCTTGAAGCCGTTGATCATCTGGTCCAGCGGGTAGCCGTACTGCCAGGCGGCGCGGCAGCCGGCAAAGGCCGGCGGCCGGCGCAGGCACTGGCCGCAGAGCACCTCGCCGCCGGCGGGGCGCTCCAGCGGTAGCGCGCAGCGCGGGCAGTGCACGCCCAGCCAGGGCAGGTCGGCCTCGCAGCCCGTGCAGAGGTCGCGCTGGCGCCGCGAAGGCGCGGCGCAGAGCTGGCAGCGGCCGGGCAGCAGCTGGTAGCTGAGGGCGTGCAACCAGTTAACCATGGGCATCCTTGCAGGTTGACAGCGGCCGCCAAGCCTTTATCATGGCGGCTCCACTGGTGTTGCTGAGAAGACCGAATTTACCATGAGCGCGCAGGCAGACAAGCTGATCCGACACGACTGGACCCCCGACGAGGTCCGCGCCCTGTTCGACCTACCCTTTAACGACCTGCTGTTCCGCGCCCACAGCGTGCATCGGCAGTACTTCGACCCCAACGCCGTGCAGGTCAGCACCCTGCTGTCGATCAAGACCGGCGCCTGCCCCGAAGACTGCAAATACTGCCCGCAGAGCAACCGCTACGACACCGGCCTGGAAAAAGAAAAGCTGATGGAAGTGGAAAAGGTGCTGGCCGAGGCTCGCGCCGCCAAGGCCACCGGCGCCACCCGCTTCTGCATGGGCGCCGCCTGGCGCTCGCCCAAGAAAAAAGACATGCCCTACGTCACCGCCATGGTCAAAGGCGTCAAGGAAATGGGCCTGGAAACCTGCATGACTCTGGGTATGCTCAGCGAGGATCAGGCCGCCGAGCTGGCCGATGCCGGCCTCGACTACTACAACCACAACCTCGACACCTCGCCCGAGTACTACGGCGAGATCATCACCACCCGCACTTACCAGGACCGGCTGGATACCCTGGGCAATGTGCGCAAGGCCGGCCTCAAGGTCTGCAGCGGCGGCATTGTTGGCATGGGTGAAGACGTGCGCGACCGCGCCGGCCTGCTGATCCAGCTGGCCAACCTGCCCGACCACCCCGAGAGCGTGCCCATCAACATGCTGGTGCGCGTCGAGGGCACCCCGCTGGCGGAAAATGCCGACCTGGACCCCTTCGACTTCATTCGCACCATCGCCGTGGCGCGCATCCTGATGCCAGCCTCCCACGTGCGCCTGTCCGCTGGCCGCGAGGAAATGAACGAGCAGATGCACGCCCTGGCCTACTTCGCCGGGGCCAACTCCATCTTCTACGGCGAGAAACTGCTGACCACCCCCAACCCCGAGGCTAACAAGGATCTGCAGCTGTTCGACCGGCTGGGCATCAAGCCGGAGCAGCGGGAAGTGGCCCACACCGACGAAGATGAAGCCGCAGTGCTGGGGCAGCGTGTGCAGCAGGCGGAAAACGACAAGCACTTCTACGACGCGACGGCGTAAGCCGCTAGACGCTGGACGGGAGACGGAAGACGCCAACCCCAGTTCCGCGTCATTGCGAGGAGCTGGGCCGCGTAGCGGCACGGCGACGCGGCAATCTCCGCCAGTGTGGCAGCGGCCCCGGGAGATCGCCGCGTCACTGAATAGCGTTCCTCGCGATGACGGGCCTTTGTGACCAGCGCGGAACTGAAGAAGAACTCGGCCTCCTCGGTGCAGTGACAACAACGTGTCCAATTCCCTCGACCAAACCCTTCAAACCGCGCTCGACCAGCGACACCAGCAGCACCGCTACCGCCAGCGCCGTCTGCTGGAAAGTGCCACAGGCCCCGCTGTGCGCGTCGACGGCCGCGACTACCTGCTGTTCTGCTCCAACGACTACCTGGGCCTAGCCAACCACCCCAAACTGATCGCTGCGATGCAAACTACGGCCGCCGAGGCCGGCGTCGGCAGCGGCGCCTCGCACCTGGTCTGCGGCCACTCGCGCTGGCACCACGCGCTGGAAGAGCGGCTGGCGGCACTGACCGGGCGGCCGCGGGCGCTGCTGTTCTCCACCGGCTATATGGCCAACCTCGGCGTCATCACCGCACTGCTGGGGCGCGGCGATTTTATCTTCGAAGACCGCCTCAACCACGCCTCGCTGCTCGACGGCGGCTTGCTCAGCGGCGCGCGCTTCCAGCGTTTCGCCCACAACGACCTTACCGATCTGGAGCGCCGACTCGCAAAAGCCGGCGGCGAAGGCAGGAAGCTGATCGCGGTGGATGCGGTGTTCAGCATGGACGGCGATATCGCGCCGCTGACGGAGCTGGCGACTGTCGCGCAACAACACAACGCCTGGCTGATGGCTGACGACGCCCACGGCTTCGGCGTGTTGGGCACTCAGGGTGCAGGCTGCGCTGAGCACTTCCAACTGAGCACCGAACAGCTGCCCATATTGATGGGCACCTTGGGCAAGGCCGTCGGCAGCTTCGGCGCCTTTGTCGCCGG
>JBFHRT010000377.1:0-2947 GCA_041591575.1 Spongiibacteraceae bacterium | reverse complement strand
GTGGTCAGCGCCGCCGGCAGCAACGAGGGCTCGTGCAAGATTTTCGCCTTCGCCCAGCGCGCCGGCCTCGACCGTGAGCAGACCCTGGCCTGTTTCGGCGGCTATTACCGCGACGACGTACTGGGCGACCCCGACGGCGACAGCCATGCCAACATCCGCCGCTTTATGCGCGACGGCTGGGACGGCATTCGCTTCGACGGCCCGGTACTGAGCCCGCGCAGCGCCGACGCGCTCTAGCAGAACCGCGCCATGCACCTGGCCGACAGCGAACAGGATCTGATCAGCCGCCGCCGCGAGCTGGTGTTCATCGTGCTGGCGGGCTTTTTCCTGTCGGCGATGACACTGCTCAACGTGATCGGCCTGACCCGCTTTATCCAGCTGGGGCCAATGGCGCTGGCGGTAGGTGTGCTGCCCTACCCACTGACCTTCCTGTGCACCGACCTGGTCAGCGAGATCTACGGCAAACGCCGCGCCAATCTCCTGGTCAGCGTCGGGCTGGTCATGAACCTGTTTATTCTCGGCTGCCTGGCACTGGCCAATGTGATCCCCCCGGTCGATCCGTCGGCGCAGCCGCCCTGGCAGGTCATCCAGCTGGCCGAGGCGCTCACCCTGCCCAGCGGCGTCACCGTCAGCGGCTCGGTGGAACTGTTCCAGCTGATCTATGCCTGCACCTCCGGCGCGGTACTGGCCTCCATGCTGGCCTATATCGCCGCCCAGTATTGCGACGTGCAGCTGTTTCATTTTTTCAGGCGCCTCACCGGCGGCCGCCACCTGTGGCTGCGCAATAATCTCAGCACTCTGATCAGCCAGGGGGTCGACTCGGTGGCAGTGATCAGCGTGACCTTTGGCGCGGCCTTTGTCGCTGGCCACATTCGCCTGGAGCAAATGCTGCTGTTGATGGGCAGTAATTACCTGTTCAAATGCTGTGTGGCTGTGGCAGACACCGGCCCGCTCTACCTGCTGGTGGGCTTCCTGCGCCGCTACCTGCAGATAGAACCCGACAGCGACAGCAGGGCACAGGCGCTGCGGCCCGAAGCGGGCTAGCTTAGCCCTGCTGCCACCGGGCAGCTGCGCCGCGCCCAATGCAAGTGCGGCGCCATTAGGGCACACTCACGCGCCATGACGGCCGGCTATCTTTAGCAACGACCTTTAGCAACAATCTTTAGCAACAACCTTTAGAAAGAACGGCCAACGACGAATACCGCAACGCTCAACTGGATTGCATTACCGGAGAACGACCATGACCGACCGCTCCTTTCAGCCGCCCCAGCGCACCCTGATGGGCCCCGGCCCCTCCGATGTCCACCCGCGCATCCTGGAGGCGCTGTCGCGCCCGACCATCGGCCACCTGGACCCCGCCTTTATCGAGCTGATGGATGAAACCAAGGCGCTGCTGCAGTACGCCTTCCAGACCAAGAACGAACTGACCATGCCGGTATCCGCCCCCGGTTCGGCGGGTATGGAGGCCTGCTTCGTCAACCTGCTGGAACCCGGCGACAAGGCCATCGTCTGCGTCAATGGCGTGTTCGGCACCCGCATGATCGAAAACGTGCAACGCTGCGGCGCCACCGCGGTGCGCGTCGACGACCCCTGGGGGCAGGCAGTGGATGTCGAGAAAGTGGCGGCAGCACTGGCGGCCCACCCCGATGCCAAGGTGCTGGCCTTCGTCCACGCCGAAACCTCCACCGGTGCGCTGTCTGACGCTGCCGCCCTGTGCCAGCTCGCCCGCGAGCATGGCTGCCTGAGCATTGTCGATGCGGTAACCTCGCTGGGCGGCGTGGAACTGGACATCGACGGCTGGGGCGTAGACGCGGTCTACTCCGGCACCCAGAAATGCCTGAGTTGCGTGCCCGGCATCTCACCGGTCAGCTTCAGCGAGCGCGCAGTGGAGGTGATGAAAAACCGCAATTCGCCGGTGCAGAGCTGGTTCCTCGACAAGAACCTGGTGATGGGTTACTGGGGCGGCGGCGCCAAGCGCGCCTATCACCACACCGCGCCGGTCAACGCCCTGTACGCGCTGCACGAGTCGCTGCTGCTGCTCAAGCAGGAAGGCCTGGAGGCCAGCTGGGCGCGCCACCGCCGCATGCACGGCGCGCTGGCCGCTGGCCTGGCGGTGCTGGGCATCAACTTCGTGGTACCCGAGGATGTGCGCCTGCCGCAGCTGAACGCGGTGTATATCCCCGAGGGCGTGGACGACGCCGCGGTGCGCGGCGCCCTGCTCAAGGATTACAGCCTGGAAATCGGCGCCGGCCTTGGCGACTTCGCCGGCCGCGTGTGGCGCATCGGCCTGATGGGCTACAGTGCCCGCGAGGACAATGTACTGCTGGTGCTGCGCGCGCTGCAGGCGGTGCTGGCCGAGCAGGGTTATGCGGTTGAAGGCAGTGCCGAGGATGCGGCGAAGGCGTATTTTGCGGCGAACTAACCCTTGATGGCTTCGCTCCCTTTGTGAAGCGCCCTACTGCTTTTGCTTGCCCAAAAGCAGTAGGCAAGAAAAGGGCGCCCGCCTTCGGCGGATCCCCTGCGATGCTCATTCAATGCCTCCCAGGGGACTCAGCGCGGAGTCACTTCCGAGTTTTGACCGTTTTGTAGGGTGCGCTGTGCGCACCGTTTTTTACAGCGTAATGATCATCCTCTGCCCTGCTCGTCGCTCACCGGCACCGAAGGCTGCTGGCCGAGAGGAAGGACTCTCCCGGCAAGGATACAGCGCAAACAAACCGGAATAAGCAATGCCGCCCAGCTACCCCGCCAACACCGCCCCCTGCCCCTGCACCAGCGGCAAACCCTTCGCTGACTGCTGCGCCCCGGCACTGCACGGCGCGGTCTCCGCCGCCACCGCCGAGGCGCTGATGCGCTCGCGTTACTGTGCCTTCGCCTGCGGCGCCGTCGATTACCTGATCGCCAGCCATCACCCCAGCAAACGTCGCGACGACGACCGCCAGGTACTGGC
>JBFHRT010000376.1:0-2948 GCA_041591575.1 Spongiibacteraceae bacterium | reverse complement strand
TCGTGATCGTGGTCATGGTGGTGCTCGCCGTCCTCGCCGTGGTGCTTGCTGTGATGATCAGGGCGCAGGTGAATGCTGTCTTCGGCGGCGCTAGCCAGACCCAGTAAAAGCTCCAGATCCAGGCGGCCGTGATCGGCGGCAACGATTTTCACGGGGCCGGGAATTTCCTTGCGCACCAGCGCCTCGACTTGTGCGCGCGCATCGGCGTCCACCAGATCGGTCTTGCTCAGCACCACCAGGTCAGCGGCCGAGAGCTGGTCTTCAAACAGCTCGTGCAGTGGTGACTCGTGATCCAGGTTGGGGTCTGCGCGGCGCTGGGCGTCGACCGCATCGGGGTTGGCGGCAAACAAGCCACTGGCGGTCGCGGGGGTGTCGACCACGGTGATCACCGCATCCACCGTGCAGGCATTCTTGATGGATGGCCAGTTAAAAGCCTGAACCAGCGGTTTGGGCAGGGCCAGGCCGGAGGTTTCGATAAGGATATGGTCGATGTCGTCACGGCGCTCAACCAGCTGTTCCATTACCGGAAAAAATTCCTCCTGCACCGTGCAGCACAGGCAACCGTTGGCCAGTTCATACAGCTGTCCTTCTTTTTCCTCGCCGGCATCGTCACAGCCGATGCTGCAGCTTTTGAGGATTTCACCGTCGATGCCAAGCTCGCCAAACTCATTGACGATAACGGCAATGCGCAGGCCATTGGCATTGTCGAGGATATGGCGCATCAGCGTGGTTTTACCGCTGCCGAGAAAGCCGGTGACGATGGTGGCGGGAATCTTGTTGAGGTCCATGGTGATACTCCGTCTGCTCTGAGCGGCACTCAGAATTGAAAGGCGATGGTGGCGCGCAGGGTGCGCGGAATCATCGGGTGGGAGTGGAAATCATCGACCGGCGGCGTGGCGGCCAGCCGTTCCTCGCCGGTGCGCGAGGCGTAGTAGTAGGTGATGTCGTCGTCTTCGCTGTCCAGCAGATTCAGCGCATCGAGGCGCAGTGTCAGGCCGTTGCGGAAGCGGTAGCCGAGATTGGCGTTGACAGATGATGTCGACTCGGAGCGCAGCTCGCCAGACTCATCGAGATCGCGTGGGCCGAAGTAGCGCAGTCGCAGCGCGGCGAACAGGCCGTTATTGAAATCGGCGACGGCGCCCAGCGAGAACACATCGCGAATACTATCGGGAATGTGGTCACCGAGGGGTTCGCTACCGTCAAACTGCTCGCGTTTGAATCGCGAGTGCGAGCGCGCGTAGTCCAGATCAACCACCAGCCAGTCGGTGGGCTGGTAGAAAATGCCAAGCTCAATGCCGTCGCGATCGCTGGCGCCGCGCGGTTCGGTGGTGCCGTCATCGCCGACAAACACCAGCTCGGAATCCAGTTCCAGGTGAAACAACGCCAGGCTCAGCTGAACGTCGGCGATGGCGGCGCTTCGCAGGCCGATCTCGTAGCCGGTAGAGGGTGACAGCAGCGGCACTGCATCGCTATCGCTGGTGGCGCCGCGCGCGTCATTGCTGTGAAAGCCGCGGCCGTAGTTCAGAAACACTTCGGTGTCGCGGAAGGGGCCGAAGCGCAGGGCCAGCTTGGGGCTAACGCGTTCGTCATCGGCGCCGCGCTGGCTGCCGGTGAGTTTGTCACTGACATCCACCTCGAAGTGATCGTAGCGCAGACCAACGGTACTGCCGAACCAGTCAGACCATTGCGAGCGCAGGCTGAGATAGGCCGCTGCGCTAAGCTCTTCAACCGCGGCGTGACTGAGCAGGCTGTAGATGTCGCGCGACTGACTGGCGCCGACGCCAACCTCGCGAATGTCGTCGAAGCGGGTGCTAAGGCCGGACTCCAGCTGCTGACGGCTGTTGATTTCGCGATTGATCGTCAGTGCGCCGCCGGCGGTAACGCGGTCGTCAAACTGGGTGAACTGGTCGCCGCGGAAATCCGGGTCTTCGCTGGAATCGCGTGAGAAAAAGCTAGGGTTGGAAGTCAGTCTCAGTTTGTAGTCCACCGCGTAGGCGCTGACCTCAAGCGAGCCGGCGTCGCCGGTCGCCGACCAGTGGCGCAGGCTGAGCTGGTAGCGGTGGGTATCGCCGCCGGTGGTGTCGTCCAGCGTGCCGAATCGGTCGAGGTTGCCGTTGTTGACCAGTCGCTGGGGAATCTGGTCGGTGGAGTCCCATTCAGCCTCGTAGTAGAGAGCGGTTAGCGAAAAACCGCGATCACCATCGGTGTCGCCGTACTTGAGTACGGCATTATGCTTGTCGTAGTGCTGCTCGCTGACCCAGGGGCCGTCGTTGCGGATCACTTCCAGGCCGTACAGCAGGTGGCGTGTGGCTAGGTCGGTGCTGCCGGTAAACAGGCTGCGCCGGTAGTTGTCCTCGCCGACGGTAAGCTTGGCCTCATGTTGCTCCAGCTGCTGGCGGTAACGGGTGTGGGCCGCGCCGGCGCTGGAGAAATCGCCTTCGGAGGCATAGTAGGGCCCCTTGCGGTAGACCACCCGCTCGACCAGCTCCGGAATCAGGAAATTCACGTCGGTATAGCCCTGACCATGGCCATGGGTAACCTGATTGATCGGTGCTGCTTCAACTACGTTGGCGAAATCGGTACCGTGATCGAGGTTGAAGCCGCGTAGGAAATACTGGTTGGCCTTGCCTTCACCGCTGTGCTGGGTGACAACCATGCCGGGCACGGTTTCCAGAATCTCGGCAGGGCGCAGCAGCGGGCGCAGCTTGATCTGCTGCGGCAGCACCGTGCCCACAGAGGCAGATTCGGTACGGCCATGCAGGTTGTCGCCGATATTGGCACCGGTGACGATGACTTCTTCGAGAACGCCGGCAACGCCGGCAGCGTGTGCCGCGTCATGCGGCAAAGTGGCCAAGCCCACCAGGGCAATAGCCAGATAACGATGGTGCATGGGTCGCCTTCATAATCCATGGTTGCGTGAGCAACACGGTGGGTTAGTCGGCGTCGGG
>JBFHRT010000375.1:0-2951 GCA_041591575.1 Spongiibacteraceae bacterium | reverse complement strand
TGGGCACGGCGCCGATGTCGTTGTCGCGTAGCAGCCTGGCCAGCTCAATCAGCGGAGTATCCGGCCCGCACCACTCTACGCCGCGGTGCATGGCTTGCTTGACCTTCATCATTCCACCCTCCCAATTCGAGATGGAACTATGAGTATAGTCCCTGGCTACCCCGCCTATTGGCGTCAGGATAGGCCTATTCACACTGTACTTAGCGACACAAACAACCCACAGGAATATGCACGGCCTCCAGTCACCCAGCGCCTGGCGGCGCCCAGCAACCGCCCCCAGCGCCGCCGCCGACGTGCCACCATGGTGCCGCAAGCCCAGGCGGGGCGCGGATTGGGCCAATTTGCAAGCGCTACCCCACTACCCCATAATTGGGCACCGTCGCGCGTCGGCTGCCCTCCCCCACAGCCCGGGGACAACATGCCGTAGCGCGCGATAGCGCCAGTGCGCCGACAGCCAAAACAACATGTGCGATCACCATGCGCGAACGATATATCATCACCGTTACCGACTACCGGGGTGCCAGACACTACACCCTGACGCAGCTGATGCGCCGCATGATTGCAGGCGTTGCCGGCCTGTTGGCGGTGGTGTTTCTGGGTGGCACGCTGATCATCTACGGCCTGTCGCACCGGGTGAGCAGCCTTAACAGCGAGGTCGGCAGCCTGCGCCAGCACCAGAGCGAGATCCGGCGCAAGAATCAGGCGCTGATCAGCGAACAGGGCGAGCTGCAGCAGGCGGTACAGCAAAAGGCCGAGGCACTGGCGCAGCTCAGCGACAACCTCGATCAGATCGAAATGCTGATCGGACTCAAGCCGGAACCGGAACAGAACCTGCTACAGCGCCTGGATACCGCCAGCCTCACCGCCCATGAAAAGCGGCTGATGCTGGAATCCATCCCCAGCGGTTACCCGCTGAGAAATGTGCACCTCACCAGCGGCTTTGGCATGCGCCGCCATCCGGTGCTGGACCGCAGCGCCATGCACGGCGGCGTGGACATGCGCGCCAAACGCGGCACACCGGTGTACGCCACCGCCGACGGCGTCGCCGAATGGGCAGCCCTGCACAAGCGCAGCGGGCTGGGCAAAATGATCAAGCTGGTGCACAACTACGGCTTCAGCACCACCTATGCCCACCTGGACAACATCGAGATCAAGGTCGGCGACTATGTTCGCCGCGGCGACCTGATCGGTCACACCGGCAACACCGGCATCAGCAGTGCGCCGCACCTGCACTACGAGGTTCGCCACCTGCACCGGCGGCTGGACCCCAAACCCTTTATGGAATGGTCCATCGAGAATTACGACGTACTCTTTACCCGCGAGGAACACGTGAAATGGGAATCCTTGGCAGAGATAGTAAGAAAGGCAGCGAGCAGCCCGGAGCGACAGTGGTCGCAGGGGGAACCCGCATTGTCGGCAATTTTGAACTGAGCGACAGTTTTCACCTCGACGGCAGTATGCAGGGCACAGTGGTGTCTGACAGCGATGTCTCCATCGGCCGCAGCGGCAGCTTCGACGGCGACATCACCGCCAAACACGTGCTGGTCAGCGGCCGCTTCGAAGGGCAACTGGACGCCGATCGCCTGGAAATTGTCGCCAGCGGCCGCGTCACCGGCGAGGTACGGGTGCGTGAACTGGTGATCGAGGCCGGCGGCCAGTTCAACGGTGCCAGCCATATCAAACAAGCAAACGAAGAGCCGCGCCGGCTGAGTCAGCAGCCGGAAGCCCTGCTCGCCGAGCCCGGCATCACTGAAACCGTTGATGACTCCGAGCTGAAAGCCGCCGCCAGCTAGCCAAATCTCCCAAAGCCGTCCATAACTAACGAGGGGGCCACGCCTGCAGCGCGCCCCCCGTTTCGGGAGAGCTGAGGGAGTCCTGACATGCGCGCAGCAGCAAACCCACCGGGGCGCTGTCTTCGCTTACAAGCCCTGCGTGGGCTGGTGGCCATGGCATTACTGCTGGCGGCCACAGGGGCGCGCGCTGCCGCGCCCGACCTCACCCTCAGCGCCGGCGATATCGGCATCCACGACAAAAACGAACCCCGGCGGCGCTACGGCATGGAGCTGCGCTTTGCCGCTTTGGGCCGCTGGTTGCTGCGCCCGACACTGGGTGCCATCAACGCCGAAAACGACGCCCGCTACGCCTACCTGGGCCTGCGCCGCGACTTCCGCTGGAGTCCTGAGTGGACGCTGACTCCCTCCGCCGACATCGGCGCCTTCGACGGCGGCGACGACATCCGCCTGGGCAGCCTCGCCGAATTTCGCACCGGCATCGAATTGAGCTGGGGCCAGGCGCAGCAACTGCGCGTCGGCATCGCCCTCTACCACCTGTCCAACGGCGGCACCTCTCGCCACAACCCCGGCACCGAGGAGCTGGCGCTGACGCTGACGCTGCCGCTGAGCTGGTAGCCCGGTGCCGCAGCTTGCTAACACCCGCCTCCTGACACTCTGCTCCAACTCAGATAGCATCCAACCACAGTCTCTTAGCTGCGCACCCGCCACTCACTGGAAACCAACCCAAGGAATCGCCATGGCCGACTGGAGTCACCGCCACGCACAGATCAACGGCATCCACATGCACTACGTGGAGCAGGGCCAGGGGCCGCTGGTGGTGCTGTGTCACGGCTTTCCGCATCTGTGGTTCAGCTGGCGGCACCAGATTCCCGCACTGGCGGCAGCGGGCTGGCGAGTGGTGGCGCCAGACCTACGCGGCATGGGGCAGACCGAGGCCCCCGAGGACGCCAGCGCCTATGGCGTCGATGAGATCACCGCCGATCTCATCGCGCTGCTGGACCACCTGGGCGAACAGCGGGCGGTGTTTGCGGGCCTGGATTTCGGCGCCTTTGCCATCTACGACCTGGCACTGCGCGCCCCCGAGCGCGTGAGCGCGGTGATCGGCTTGGAGAACCCGGCCGCCCCCCACAACCCGGACACACCGCCGCTGCAGGAATA
>JBFHRT010000374.1:0-2957 GCA_041591575.1 Spongiibacteraceae bacterium | reverse complement strand
TGATCTCGACCCAAAAACCCTGGTCGTCGGCGACGGTGAAGCCCAGATCGCGGATCTGCGGCAGGTCCACGCGCGGGTAATAAACTTCGTTGACGATGCTGATTTCGGCAAGCTGGTTTGGCCCATTTCGGCAGTCTTATTTGGCCCACCCCCATGCCCTGATAACTGCGTTTTTCCTCCTTCGGGTTCATCATTTAATTAATCCGGTCAGTAGTTCATGATGACGGCGCCTGGAAGGACGGACAGGGAAGTCCGTCCTGGAGGGCGTCTGCCGCCGGCAGGCCAATCCCTGCCGGTGACGCCACGATGCCACCCAGGAGGGGTGGCATCCTGCGCATCGTCTCCGAGGCCGGCGTTGGCGGTCACCCCGGTCATGGGGTGGGAACCCCAGCCACCCGCTTTCTGCCCGCCACGGTGCGTTTAAAGCGGTAGCTCTCCGAGCCGGTATCGATGATGTGTGCGCGGTCGGTGATCCGATCCAACAGCGCTTTGCACAGGCGGGCACTCGGCAACACTTGGGTCCATTCCGAAAACGGTAAATTGGTGGTGAGAATCAACGTTGCTTTCTCGACCCGCTCGCTGATCACCTGAAACAGCAATTCGGCGCCTGCCTGGGCAAAAGGCACGTAGCCGACTTCATCCAGGACGATCAGTTCGTAGCGGGTCCAGCGCGCCAGCGTCCGGCTGAGCAGGTGCTGGTGTTGGGCCTCGACCAGCTCATTGACCAACCCGGCGGCGGTGATAAACCGCGCCCGTTTTTTCTGCCGGCACGCCGCCACACACAGCCCCGTGGCCAGGTGGGTTTTACCCGTGCCGGCGTCGCCGATCAGAATGACCGGCTCGGCGCGGGCGAGGTACTCGCCCTCGGCGAGCTGGCGCAGCTGGGCCGCCGGCACCGCCGGGTTGGCGCTGAAGTCAAACTCCTCCAGCGTCTTCAGCCGCGGCAGCCGCGCTTCTTTTAACCGCCGCTCAATGGTACGCCGTTCCCGATCATCGACTTCGGCGCCGAGTAACGCGGCCAGATAGCTCAGCGGCGACTGCCCCGTGCGCACCGCCTCGTCAGCCAGCCGTTGGCAGTGTTCAGCCACGCTCGGTAAGTGCAGCGTGCGGCAGTGTTCGGCGACCGTCGCGACGGTCAGGGCCACGGCGCTCATGGCTGCGCCTCCCCCGCCACCGGCGCCGCGCCCCGGAGCTGGTCGTAGTGCGTCAGCGTCGGCAGCGGCCGGGTGACCGCATGCGGGTAAGTGAACACCGCCCTCGGTAGCGGGGCGACCCGCTCCCCGGCGAGCGGGCCGACGGTGAGGAGATAACACACCGCCGCGGCATCGTGGGTACCGCAGGCCAGCGCTTGCTCGATCGCCCGGGTGAGTCGCTCATAGCCGTACTCGCGCCCCAGCTGCACCAGTTCCACCATCAGGCGCGTGCCGTGCTGGCGGCCGTGGCGCTCCATCAACACCGACCACAGCCGGTCATGGCTCGCCGTCCAGCGCCCGGCCGCGCGCCATTGCGCCAACGGGGTCGAGCCGGCCAGCGCTCCAGGTTTGCGCTCCAGCGCGTCCAGATAATGCTCCAGATCGAGAATCTGCTGACGGCGGCCATAACTGCGCGGATGGCACGCCACTTCCCGTCCCTGATGCCAGATCGACACCGCGGTGGGCCACACCCGAACCTGGGCCTGACTGCGTGGGGCGAGCGGCGTGGAGTACCAGTTCGTGCGCACCTGCACGCAGCCTTTGTCATCGACCCGGCAAAACTGCTCCTCGGCAATCGGGAAGTCCTCCGCCTGTAGCGGGAGCAAGGCCGCTTGCTCGTGCACCCAGCGCTGGCCCACGCTCTGCTCATGGGGTTCGATACGCCGGGCCAGATCCGCCCGGCAGCACTGCTCCAGATAGACGTTGAACGCCTCCCAGTCGGCAAACTGCGGGACCGGGACTAAATGGTTGCGGCGGAAATAACCGTTTTCCCCTTCCACACCGCCTTTCTCGTGCCCGCGCCCTGGCGTGCAGAACGATGCCTCGTACTGCCAGTGCGAGCGAAACGCCACAAACCGCTCGGTTTCTTCGCGCCGGTAACCGCGCATGATCTTCTTCACCGCACTTTTCAGATTGTCATACCGCAAGCGTCTAAACACGCCGCCAAAATAATGAAATGCCCGCTGATGGGCCTCGAGAAACGCTTGTTGGGTCGCATGCGGGTAGGCACAGTGAAAACTCGCGCCGCTGGCCATGCTGCGCAGCGCAAACAGCTGCGCCACCTGCCGCTGTCCCCCCAGCTCCACGCTCGCCTCGTACCAGTCGACCTGCGCTTCGACCCCCAACTGATAGCTTTGTGGGATACTGACCTCCATCGCTACCAACCCCAGCTCCCGTTTCCGCTCCTGCACGTATTGCCGGACCCGCCGCTCGGAAATCCGGTGCTCGGGGCGTTCTTCACACACGCGGGTGTAGATCCGATGCGCGCTATGGCGTTGTTTGCGCGGCGCGTGCCGGTCCGCCTCCAACATCGCATCGATCAACTCCCGCACCGGCTCTAACCGCGGACACGCCCGCGCCACCGCTTTACGCGCCGGCGGCAGCGCGCTCGCTACCGCCTGGCGCACCAGGCGCCGGTGAACGCCAAACTTGCGGGCCACCCCCGCGATCGTGCCGGCACCAAACTCATACTCTCGTCGTAACTGTTCAAACAGTTCCACTTTCGCTCTCCTGTCCACGGCCGATTACCTGATTGGCAAAACTTATCATCAGCATAATCAGCATTAACTACTTTGTGGGCCAGTTTTGAGTGCCAAAGTGGGCCAAAATAGATTACCAAAATCACCTGGTTGAGAATCCGGTTGGTGGTATCGTCCAGATGCAAATGCACCGCCTCGGCGGCCTGGCGGATCAGACAGCGCACCACCGGCTGCACGGCATTGGCCAGGTGTTCACATTGATCGAAGGCGCTTGAGGCGCTGAGCG
>JBFHRT010000373.1:0-2964 GCA_041591575.1 Spongiibacteraceae bacterium | reverse complement strand
CTGCCGCCGGCGGAATCGGCGAGCTGTCGGCGACGGCATCGACCAGCGAGGGTTCATCGATGCCGTGTTCGCGGCCTATAGTCAGCAGTGTGTCCGGGTCGCCGATGTTTACCCCGTGCTGGAAGTACGCGAGGAACAGCTGCTCTATCAGCAGCTCCAGCTGCGCCGGCGCCAGCTGGCGCCGGGCGCTGTCCAGCAGGCGGTGGGCTCTTGCGGTATTGGGCATCACCTCGATGCGCTCAAAGGCAATGCTGACACCGGCCTGAGCCGCCGCCTGCCGCACCTGCGCCTGGCGGGCGCGCACCGCGGCGTCGTCACCGAGCCGGTGCCGGTAGAAATCCATAAAAGGCAGGCCCTGCTGCGGCATGTCCGGCAGCAGCTGCACCGAGCGCCAGCGCTTTTCCACCACAAGCTCCGGGTATTCCCGCGCCAGCTGTTGCAGGGCGCTGTCGAGATGGCGTTTACCGATCAGGCACCAGGGACAGATCAGCTCGAAGTGGATATCGATAGGCAGTGTGACCATCAGCCGCGCACCTGTTGCAGATCGCGCAGGTAACTGCGCATACCAATAAAAAAGGCCAGGGCGGCGCCCAGGCTCACCAGCGGCACCAGCTGGAAGGCACCGTCCAGCCCCAGCACGTCGGCGACGCGACCGGTCACCACCGGACCCGGCGCCAGCCCCAGCAGATTGTTAACCAGCGTCAGCGTTGCGAAGGCGGTGCCGTGCACGGAGGCGTGGGTGAGGTTGGCCACCATGGCGCCGGCGGGGCCGGAGGTGCCGGCGCTCAGCAGCATGCCGAAGCCGAGCAAGACCAGTTGCGGCAGACCCGCGGGCAGCGCGAAGGCCACCGACAGCAGTACAAAGCTCAGCAGGCAGTAGCTGATGGCGAGCAGGAATTTGCGCTTGGGTGCGTCCACACAGAGGCGGTCGCTCAGTATTCCGCACAGGACCATGCCGGTGCCGCCGAGCAGCACGAAGATGGCGGCGAAAACACCGGCCTTGTCGGTGGGCATGGCGTAGTAGCGGTTCAGGTAGCTGGGAATCCAGGCCATCATGGCGCCGCTGATGAACAGTTGCAGTCCGCTGCCGGTGTAGGCGCAAATCACCGAGCGGCTGGCAATCAGGCTCTTCAGCCGGGTGCGCAGCGGGCTTGCTGCGGCGGCGGTGTCGGCTGGCGTCGCCGGTGCAATTTTCGACGGGCGCACAACGAAGGGGTATATCACCGCCAGCGCCAGCCCAAACAGGCCCATGCCGGCAAAGGCCCAGCGCCAACCGAAGGCAGTGGCGAGCATGCCGCCAAAGCCCAGCCCCAGCACAGAGCCGAACATGCCGCCGGCCATAAAGGCGCCGGTGAGGGTGGCGCGCATATGGGCGGGAAACACCGACAGCACCACCGCGATGCCGACGCTGCCGTAGGCGGCCTCGCCCACTCCGACAAACAGTCGTGCCGTCAGCATCTGCTCGAAGTTGTGTGACAGCGCACAGCACAGCGTTGCCAGGCTCCACAGGGTTGCCATCAGCACCAGGCTGCGCACGCGGCCCCAGCGGTCGGCGAGCAGCGACAGCGGAATGGTCAGCAGGCCAACCATCAGCGCCACCACACCGGCGAGCGAACCGAGCTGCGAATCGGACAGCGCCCATTCCGCTTTCAGCAGCGGAAATACGGCATTGAGCACCTGTCGCGACATGTAGTCGGAAATCAGCAGGCCGAAGGTCAGAGCGAACACGATCCAGGCATAGCGACGCGGAACGTCGATGGCTGCGGTGTCGCTGTGAGGGTAGTGGGCCATGAGATTTCCTCGTTGATGGCGGGGCTAGCCTGCTTAGCTGCCTGCGCGGCAGCGCGGGTGCATTACTTCTGCAGGTAGCCCTGCGTGCCGCCTTTCGGATTCGGCGCGAAGCCGTTGGCCGCCAGGGTCTCCTCGACCGTGTCGTAGAACACGCCGATCTTGAGAATCTCGCGAGCTTCCTGGCCGTTGGCCACCGGGCGGCCGAATTCCTTGGCGATGCGTACCAACTGCTGAATCTGCTCAACGGTGGTCATCTTGCGCGAACGATCCTGGGTCCAAAGGTTGTCCTCGATACCGCAGCGCACGTGCAGACCCATCGCCATGCCCATCATGTTGATTGGCAGTACGTTGAGCATAGTGCTCTCCACAGTCAGCATGGTGCCATCGGGAATGGCGCGCAGGAAGTTGGCCATGCTGTAAATGTGCGGCTGATCCATGCCGCCGCCGATCGCCACCCAGTTGCACACCAGCGGACCCTTGTAGACGCCGCGGCGAATCAGTCGCTCGACGGACTCGTAGCTGTTGATGTTGTAGAACTGGAAGGCGCTCTGGATGCCGGCGTCGCTCAGGCGCTTGACGTGTTCTTCGATAAAGCCCGGGCCCGACGGCACAATCATTTCACGGTAGGCCTCATAGGTGATATCGGCCATGGAGGTGCCGGCGATGTCGCGCGCATCCATCTGCTCGCAGACATTCATCTGTGTGGTGTTGACCGTAACGGTGACCTGATCGGGCTTGGGGTCGAGCTCGGCGAGCATGTGGCGGGTGTCGTCGTGCAGCCACTTGGCGGCCGCGTCGTCTTCCGGCGGCGCGAAGGAGATGGAACCGCCAACCTGAATCACCATCTCCGGCACCGCTTCGCGCACACCGGCGATCAGCTCGTTGAACTTCTCCAGGCGCTTGGAGCCCTTGCCGTCCAGCTCGCGCACGTGCAGGTGCAGTACTGCGGCGCCGGCCTCATAGCAGTCCACCGCCTTCTGGATCTGGTCTTCCATGGTCACCGGAATGTCTTCCGGGAAGTCGGAGGGAATCCATTCGGGGCCGTAGGGGGCCGCGGTGATAACGAGCTTGTCCTGGTTTTCAGGGAAGAGTGAACCGTCTAAAAAGTTCATGGCTGTCTCCACAAATTAATTGAAAGCGGGTCGTGTTGCCGATTGTTTGTGATCAATAGGG
>JBFHRT010000372.1:0-2966 GCA_041591575.1 Spongiibacteraceae bacterium | reverse complement strand
CCTGCTGGCGCGACTGGGCGCCGGTTTCGACATTGTTTCCGGCGGCGAGCTGGAGCGGGTACTGGCCGCCGGCGGTGACCCCGCGCGGGTGGTATTCTCCGGTGTCGGCAAAACTGCCGCCGAGATGCGCCGCGCCCTGGAGGTCGGCATCGGCTGCTTCAACGTGGAGTCGGCCGCCGAGCTGGAGCGACTCAATACGGTTGCCGGCGAGGCCGGCACAGTGGCGCCGGTGTCCATCCGCGTCAACCCCGATGTCGACGCCAAGACCCACCCCTATATTTCCACTGGCCTCAAGGAAAACAAGTTCGGCATCGACATCGCCCAGGCCCCGGTGGTCTACCGCCGCGCCGCCGAGCTGCCCCATATTGCGGTCAAAGGGGTGGACTGCCACATCGGCTCCCAACTCACCGACACCAGCCCCTTCCTGGACGCGCTGGATCGGGTGCTGGCGCTGGTCGACTCCCTGGCCGCCGAGGGCATCGCCATCAGCCACCTGGACCTGGGCGGCGGTCTCGGCGTGCGCTACCGCGATGAGCAGGTGCCCGCCACCGCCGAGTTCGTGCGCGAACTGGACCGCCGCCTGGGCGAGCGCCCGCTCGCGCTGGTGCTGGAGCCCGGCCGCTCCATCGTCGCCAATGCCGGCCTGCTGCTGACCCGGGTGGAATACCTCAAGCACGGCGACCACAAGCACTTTGCGATTGTCGACGCCGCCATGAACGACATGCTGCGCCCGGCGCTGTACCAGGCCTGGATGGAGCTGCTGCCCGCCCGCCCCCGCGATGGCGAGACTCGCTGCTACGATATCGTCGGCCCGGTATGCGAGACCGGCGACTTCCTCGCCCAGGACCGCGAGCTGGCACTGGCCGAGGGTGACCTGCTGGGGCTGGCCTCTAGCGGCGCCTATGGATTTACCATGAGTTCCAATTACAATAGCCGGGGGCGCGCCGCCGAGGTGGTGGTCGACGGTGATCAGGTTCACCTGGTGCGCGCCCGCGAAACTGTCGCCGACCTGATGCGAGGCGAGGCCCTGCTGCCCTGACCTGTCCGGCTTGAGGCTGCGCTGGATTCAATCCACGCAGCCCAGCCGCAATGCTCGCATCGCTCATTCACGCGCCACCGGCGAGGCGCAATATCGGTGCGAGATCATGCTGTTACGCTTCACCAAAATGCAGGGCCTGGGCAACGACTTTGTCGTGCTCGACCTGGTCACCCAGCGTTTCGTTCTCAAACGCCACCATATCCGCAAGCTGGCTGACCGCCATTTCGGCATCGGCTGCGACCAGGTGCTGGTGGTGGAACCGCCGCAGCGCCCCGACGTGGACTTTCGCTACCGCATCTACAATGCCGAGGGCGGCGAGGTGGAACAGTGCGGCAACGGCGCCCGCTGCTTCGCCCGTTACGTGCGCGACAAGAAGCTCACCGGCAAGAACTGCATTCGCGTCGAAACCCAGAAGGGCGTGATCGAGCTGGAGCTGGCCGCCAACCGCCAGGTGCGGGTAGACATGGGCGAACCGGTGCTGGAGCCAGCAGACATTCCCTTTGATGCCGGCGAGCGCAGCGCCCACTACGATATCGAGGTAGATGGCCACCACCTGTCGGTGGGCGCGGTATCCATGGGCAACCCCCACGTGGTGGTGCCGGTGGACAACGTCGACCGCGCAGCAGTGGAGACCCTCGGTCCGCCGCTGGAATGCCACCCGCGCTTCCCCGCCCGCGTCAACGTCGGCTTTATGCAGATTCTCAATCGCGGCGAGATCCGCCTGCGCGTGTATGAGCGCGGCGTCGGCGAGACCCTGGCCTGCGGCAGCGGTGCCTGCGCCGCGGTGGTGGCCGGCCGCCAGTGGGGCGAGCTGGACGAAGAAGTTACCGCCCACCTGCGCGGTGGCCGCCTGAGCATCCGCTGGCAGGGTCCGGGACATCCCGTTATCATGACCGGGCCCGCTGTCACCGTCTTTGAGGGTCAGATTCAACTATAGCGGCGCGGCAATTGTAGCGATGCCAGCCTCCGCCTGCCCACAGGCACAACGACCGATAGGGATTCTCCGTGGACACCGTCACCAACGATAACGACAACAAAGTGACTGAGGAGCAGGTGGCGCGCTACCTGCGCAACCACCCCGGCTTTTTTCTCCAGCACGAAGACCTGCTGGCCGAGCTCAAGCTGATCCACAACAGCGGCCAGGCGGTATCGCTGCTAGAGCGTCAGGTCAGCATCCTGCGCGAGCGCAATCAGGACATGCGCGGGCGGCTCAACAACCTGCTGGACAACGCCCGCCGCAACGACCAGCTGTTCGACAACAGCAAGCGCCTGATACTGGCGCTGCTGGAGGCGCGGCGCCTGGAAGAACTCAGCGACACCCTCACCCGCCAGCTGCTGCGCGACTTCGACATCGACTTCGCCAGCCTGACCCTGCTCGCCGACCCCACCCGCCTGGCCGGCAGCCAGCTCAAGGTCAGCAGCCCGGAGCAGGCCAACCGTCACATCGGGTCGCTGCTGCGCAGCGGCAAAGCGGTGTGCGGCGTGCTGCGCGAGGAGGAAACCGCCTTTCTGTTCGGCAATGAAGGCGGCGAAGTGGGCTCGGCCGCGGTGGTGCCGCTGTTCGCCGGTCAGCCGCTGGGCGTGCTCGCCATCGGCAGCCGCGACCCGCAGCATTTCCGCTCCAGCATGGGCACCCTGTTTCTGGGCTACATCGCCGAGGTGCTCAACCGCGTGTTGCCGCAGCAGCTGCGCGGGCGCGCGGCCTGAGGCGGGGCACCCGCGCAGCAGCCCATATTGATCGTAATCGTCCGCAACGCTGAGCTTATGCGGGCCTACGATGAGCGCTCCGATCAAGGTAGCCGCGAATTGGTCCGCACAGACGCGAGATCATTGAAGCTACGGCTTAAGCCGCACAGGCCACAACCAGCTAGCCACGGGGAAAACGGTGTCCATCGCCGAGCAGATCGCAGATTACCTCGACTACCTG
>JBFHRT010000371.1:0-2968 GCA_041591575.1 Spongiibacteraceae bacterium | reverse complement strand
GAAGCCATGGGCGAGGACTTCAAGAGCTACCAGCAGCAGGTGGTGAAGAACGCCCAGGCCATGGCGGCGACCTTTATTGAACGCGGCATCAACATCGTTTCCGGCGGTACCCACAACCACCTGATGCTGGTGGACCTGATCGGCAAGCCTTACACCGGTAAGGACGCAGACGCAGCCCTGGGCGCGGCCAACATCACCGTCAACAAGAACGCGGTACCCAACGACCCGCGCTCGCCCTTCATCACCAGCGGTCTGCGTGTGGGCACCCCGGCCATCACCACCCGCGGTTTCAAGGAAGCCGAGAGCGTGCAGCTGGCCCACTGGATGTGCGACGTGCTGGAAGCGCTGGAAGCCGGCAACGCCGACGCCGTGATCGCTGAGGTGAAAACCAAGGTGCTGGAAATCTGCCAGCGCTTTCCGGTTTACGGCTAAGGCCTGACGCTAGACGGGAGACGGGAGACGCAAAAGCAGCTCGCAGACAGTGCTGTTGCTCTAGCGTCTCCCGCCTCCCGTCCAGCATTAAGCGGCCGAACCCCGCGCCGCGGCTGATTCAGATAGAATACCTATCCGCTTACCGCGTCACCCGCTTAGAGGCACCAACAACCATGCGCTGCCCGTTCTGCACCCACGAAGACACCAAAGTCATCGACTCCCGGCTGGTGGCCGAGGGCGGTCAGGTGCGCCGGCGCCGCGAGTGTCTGTCCTGCGCCGAACGCTTCACCACCTACGAAACTGCCGAACTGCTGATGCCGCGGGTGATCAAGAGCAACGGCAGCCGCGAACCCTTCGACGAGGACAAGCTGCGCGCCGGTGTGCTGCGCGCGCTGGAAAAGCGCGCGGTCAGCGTGGAAAAAATCGAGGCGGTGATCGGTGACATCAAACGCGTGCTGCAGGCCCGCGGCGAGCGCGAGATCCAGTCGCTGGCCATCGGCGAGTTGGTGATGGAGCAACTCAAGAACCTGGACCACGTCGCCTACGTGCGCTTCGCCTCGGTGTACCGCAGTTTCCAGGACCTCAACGAATTCCGCGCCGAGATCGACCGCCTGTCCAGCGAACCGGCGCCCGTCAAAGACAATGACTGACACCGATGCCCGCCTGATGGCGCGCGCGCTGGAGCTGGCGCGCCGCGGCCACTACAGCACCAGCCCCAACCCGCGGGTGGGCTGCGTCATTGCCCGCGACGGCGAGGTCATCGCCGAAGACTGGCACCGCCGCGCCGGTGAGGCCCACGCCGAGGCTGGGGCGCTGGAGCAATTGCACAGTAGCGGCAGCGGCGATGCCCGCGGCGCCACCGCCTACGTCACGCTGGAGCCCTGCAGCCATTTCGGCCGCACCCCGCCCTGCTGCGATTCGCTGATTGTCGCCGGTGTGGCGCGGGTGGTGGTGGCGATGACTGACCCCAACCCGCTGGTGTCCGGCCGCGGCATCGAGCGCCTGCGCGCCGCCGGCATCAAAGTCGACATCGGCCTGATGCAGGCCGATGCCGAGGCGTTGAACCCCGGCTTTATCCGCCGCATGCGCGAGGGGCTGCCGCAGGTGCGCATCAAGCTGGCCATGAGCCTGGACGGGCGCACCGCCATGGCCTCCGGCGAGAGCCAGTGGATCACCGGGCCCAAGGCCCGCGCCGACGTGCAGCGGCTGCGCGCCGCCAGCTGCGCCATCGTCACCGGCGTGGACACTCTATTGCATGACGACGCCGCGCTCACCGTGCGCCCCGAGCAGTTTGCCCCCGAGCGCGCCGGCGAGTTCTGGCGCCAGCCGCTGCGGGTGGTGCTGGATTCCAAGCTGCGCACCCCGGTGGACGGCCGCCTGTTTGCCGGCGGTGGCCCGGTGCTGATCGTTGCCGCGAATCGAGACGCGGAAAAGCAGGCAGCGCTGGAGGAGCAGGGCGCCGAGGTGCTGTACCTACCCGATACGCAGGGTCGAGTCGACCTCGCCGCGCTGCTGCACGCGCTGGGCGAGCGCCAGTGCAACGAAGTGCTGGTGGAGGCCGGCGCCACCCTGGCCGGACGCTTTATCGCTGAGGACCTGGCGCAACAGTTATCCGTGTATATGGCGCCGACCCTGATGGGCAGCGCCGCGCGGCCCTTGCTACAGTTACCGCTGGAGGCCATGGCGCAGCAGCGCCGGCTGCAGATAGAGGAAATACGCGCGGTGGGTGATGACTGGCGCATCGACGCGACAGTTCCGCCGGCGGCTGCCTCCGAGCAAGAAGAAGAGGACGAAGGCTGATGTTTACCGGCATCGTCGAGGCGGTGGGCGAAATTGCCGCGCTGCAGCCCCGCGGCGGCGACCTGCGGCTGCGAGTGCGCAGCGGCGCGCTGGATATGACCGGGGTCAAGCTGGGCGACTCCATCGCCACCAACGGCGTCTGCCTGACGGTGGTGGAGCTGACCGGCGACGGCTACTGGGCGGACGTCTCCCGCGAGACCCTGTCGCTGAGCAGCTTTGCCAGCGCCCAGGTCGGCCAGCGCGTCAACCTGGAAAAGGCCATGGCTGCGGGCAGCCGCTTCGACGGCCATATTGTCAGTGGCCATGTCGATGGCATGGCCACCGTGCTGCGCCGCCAGGACGATGCGCGCTCGCTGCGGCTGACGTTGCAAGCGCCCGCCGAACTGGCAAAATACATTGCCACCAAGGGCTCGATCTGTGTCGACGGCGTCAGCCTCACCGTCAACCGCGTCGACGGCAGCCAGTTTGAGCTGAATATCGTGCCCCACACCGCGCAGCAGACCATCATCACCGGCTACGCGGCGGGCACCGAGGTCAATATTGAGGTCGATGTCATTGCCCGCTACTTGGAGCGCCTGCTGACCAGCTCAGTGAACGGCGGGCAAGGCGGCGGCGAACGCGGCAGTAGTGAACAAAAGACAGCGACCCTGTCGGCGGCCTTTCTGGCCGAACACGGCTTTATCAAAGCGAGATAGTGATGGCACTGAACAGCATTGAAGAACTGATCCAGGACGTG
>JBFHRT010000370.1:0-2970 GCA_041591575.1 Spongiibacteraceae bacterium | reverse complement strand
GTCTTTGAGGGTGTCGCGGAAACGGGCGCTGTCGAAGCGGCAGGGACTTTCGCCCTCGGCGGCCAGTGGCCCCTTGCACTTGACCGGAATTACCACGCCCACCAGCCGCTCGTTGATGCGGCAGGACGGGTCGTCGTGAATCGGGCCCTCGATGCGCAGCCCGGCTTTGTAGTCCAGCAGCAGCTGGCTGGCGTCGATGCTGCCACTGCCCTCCAGCGCCATGCCGGTGAGCTGGGCCTTGAGTGCGTTGTTGTTGAGTTGATGGCCATTGATCACAATTCTGCCGGCGAGGCTGTCGAAGGCGGTCTGCTTGGGCCAGGCCGTGGTGTTGACGCCTTCCTGGTGCACTGCGGCAATGCCCTCGCAGGCCAGTGCCGTCATGCTGGTGCCGTCGATCAGGCCGTCGCGGAGGCTGAAGTCCACCTGGCCGCGGGCCTGTTCGCGCAGCGCGCTGACGCGGTTGCCGCTGCTGTTGATCTCGGCCTGGATGCCGGCGGTGCCGGCCAGGGTGGTGAGCTCGGCAACGTCTTTGAGCAGCTCCAGTGCCTGCACGCCGTCGAGCTTGGCGCGCAGTTTCCACTCGGGCTTGTCGCTGCGGGCGTCGATACGGGCGCTGGCGTTGAAACCGCCGCCGTAGAGCTGGCCGCTGAAGGGCTGGATATCAATGGCGCCGCCGCTGGCGCTGGCGTTGAGGCTCAGCTTGGACAGACGGGCGTTGGCGGCCACCAGCTGGTCGACGCTCAGCGCCAGCTTGGCGTTGAGCTGGCGCAGGGTCTGGAGCGGTAGTAACTCGCCCTCGGCGGTGGCGGCAGCCGGTTTGTCGCCGCTGGCAGCCGTTTCTTCGGTCTCCGGTGGCTGGTAGCGGTCTAGGTTGAGCTGGTCAGCCTGCAGTTTCACATCAATATGGCCGTCGGCCAGACGATAGCCCAGGGCGCCGCGTAGCTGGCTGCTGTCCAGCGACAGTGCTAGCGGCTCCAGGCGGATGTTGCCCGGCTCACCGCCCAGGGTGGCGTTTAGAGCCAGTTTGCTCAGTGCGGTGGGGTCGCGAGTGACAATGGGCGGCTGACCCAGCGCCGCCAGTAGCGCCCGCGGTGAGAACTCGGCCACCTGCAGTTGACCCTGCAGCTGCATCTGCTCGCCAAAGTCCTGCACTTCGAGATCCGTACTGATGCCGATATTGGCCAGGGTGGCGCGGATGCCCTTGAGGCTGGCGCGCTGCTTGCCGAGGTCGGCGCGCAGCTCGCCGGCCAGGGTGGCGGTGAGCGGCTGTTTGCCCACGGCCTCGCCGGCCAGTTGCCAGCGGCTGTCCAGCGCGCTGACGCTAAAGGTCTGGAAGTCTGCTGCCGCGGTGAGTTGCGTGCTCAGTGTGGCCTCGACGCTGAGCGCCGGTTCGCTACTGTTGGCAGTGAAGGCCAGTTTCAGCGGGAAGGCCCGGTCCAGGGCGATGTCGCGGGCGTCCAGCTGCAGCCCCGCCACCGACAGCGCTTGGCCGCTGCGCGCGTCGCGGTAGCTGAGGCTGGCGCTGTCGATGCGAATCTCCTGTACGTTAAAGGCCAGTGCCTCGTCGCCGGTGGTGGGTGCTTGCGCCGGTGGTTGCGCAGTCGGTGCGGCGGCGCTGCTGTCGGCTTCGTGCAGGATGCGCTGCCAGTTGCCCACACCCTGTGCATTGACGCTCAGCTGCGCGTCCAGCCCGCTGAGTACAAAGCTGTGCACCTGCGGTTGCATGCGCAGCAGTGAGAATAAATCGACGCGGGCGATCAGCTGCTGCAGTTGCAGCAGCGGTTCGCCGTCCAGCCTGGCGCTGACGGCGTTGAGTTCCAGCCCCAGCGGTAGCAGTGACCAGCCAATGTCGCCGCCCAGCCGCAGCTCGACGCGACTGTGCTTGGCCACGAGTTGTTCCAGCTGCGGTTTGTAGTCGTTGGGGTTGAGCAGGGTAATGGCGGCGACAATGGCGGCGGCAGCCACCCCGATCAGGCCGAGCAGGCCCAGCAGCGTGTAGCGAATAATGCGAGCGATGGCGGCATCCTCCCTGAGTTATCATTAGCGCCTGTATATAGTAGCCAATCTGGCATTATGGAATGCCTGTCTGCAAAAAGGTTCCCGCGCAAGGATAGAAAGCGTCATGAGTACAAGCACAGATAAAACGCTCGGCCCGGTGGAGTTGGGCTTGTTCGTCAACCGCCTGGAGGCGGTGTGCGACGAGATGGGTGCGGTGCTGCAGCGCGCCGCCTTCTCGCCCAATATCAAAGACCGTCTGGATTTTTCCTGTGCCATTTTCGATGCCACCGGCGCGCTCTGCGCCCAGGCCGCGCATATTCCGGTGCACCTGGGCAGCATGGCCTATGCCATGGCTGACATCGTCAGCCGCTGCGACTGGCGCGCTGGTGATATGGTAGTGGTCAACGATCCCTACCTGGGCGGCACCCACCTGCCCGATGTGACCGTGATCGCGCCATTGTTCGACAGCAGTGGCACCCTGCTGGCCTTTGTCGCCAACCGCGCCCACCATGCCAATATCGGCGCCAGCACTCCGGGCTCCATGCCGCTGTCGTGCAGCCTGGACGAGGAGGGTGTGGTGATTCCGCCCACCACCCTGGTGCGGGGCGGCGAGCTGGATCGCGCGCGGCTCAACGCGCTGCTGGGCGAGGGTGAGCACGGTGATTTCGTGGCCCAGATCAGCGCCAATCGCAACGGCGCGACTCGTCTGGCAGAGGTGATTGCTCAGTTGGGCGAGGGCTTTTTCCGCGGCGCGGTGGCGCAGCTGCACGACTACGCCGAAACCATGGCACGCAGCCTGCTCAAGGAGCTGCCCGCCGGCCAGTACCGCTTTACCGACTCTATGGATGACGACGGCTACGGCCACCGCGATATTCCCATCGCGGTGTGCCTGGATATCAGCGCCGAGCGCATCGTGGTGGACTTTGCCGGCACCGCCGACCAGGTCGACGGCAATATCAACTGCCCGCTGCC
>JBFHRT010000369.1:0-2974 GCA_041591575.1 Spongiibacteraceae bacterium | reverse complement strand
CCACCGGTCGCACCGCGGTGGTGGGCAAGCTGCACCGCCCCGCCTGGTATCCGCCGCCGGCGGTGCGCGCCGAGCACGCCGCCCGCGGCGAACCGCTGCCGGCGGTGGTGCCGCCGGGTCCAGACAATCCCCTGGGCGAGTACGCACTGCAGTTGGGGCTGCCCGGTTACCTGATTCACGGCACCAACCTGCCCGGCGGTGTCGGCTTGGCAGTGTCGCACGGCTGTGTGCGCCTGTACCCGGAAGACATCGCGGCGCTGGTGCCGCGCATTGCCACCGGCACACCGGTGCATATCGTCGACCAGCCCTTCAAGGCCGGGCAGTTTCAAGGGCAGCTGTATGTGGAAGTGCATCCGGGGGAGCAACAGGATGACGCCGAGCAGGCACTGCGCGAGGCGCTGGCGGAGGCGGCAGAGGGCGAGCCGGCACTGCTGGCGGCGGTGGACTGGACGGCGGTGCGCGCCGCCATCGCCCGTGCCGACGGCCTGCCGGTGGTGGTAAGCCGCCAGCAGCTGGCAGGGGGCGGCGAGCCGCCCTGAGGCTATTTCTGTTGCGACTGGCGGAAGGCGCGGTCGATGCGGGAGCGGTTTTCGTCACAGCAGCGCTGGGCAGCCTGGGCGGCGTTCATGGCAGCCTCGGCCTTGCGCAAGGCCTCGGCGGCGGCCTGTTCGGCAGCCTCGGCGGCGCGCAGCGCGCGTTCGGCATTGCTGTTGGCCTCCTCGATCTGGGTGGTGCTGGCGCAGCCTACGGTCAGCGCCAGGACGGCGGTCAGGCTGAGTTTGCGGCAGGTATTGATCAGTGCGCGGTCAGGCATCGCGGATTCCTCGTTGTCGTCACTAGGTCGTTGTTGTCGTTTGCAGCCGCCGTCGGCGGCTTTTACACAACATAGGAGACGATCGCGGCCATCGCCAGTGCCCGTCGGGCGCGGTGAGTTCGCCCGTCCGGGCAATGCACTTGCGCGGTTGCGGGCCGCCGGCCTATGGTGATGGCCGCGACTTATCACCCAGCAGCCAGAGGCAGCCCGTTCCGGCATGAAAAAAACCGTTCCCGGCCGCGCCGACTACGCGCAGTTCTATCCCATCACCACCCGCTGGATGGACAACGACATCTACGGCCACGTCAACAACGTGACTTACTACTCCTACTTCGACAGCGCCGCCAACCGCTACCTGATTGAACAGGGTGGGTTGGATATCCAGCGCGCCGAGGTGATCGGCGTGGTGGTGGAATCCCACTGCAACTACCACCGCAGCGTCGCCTATCCGCAGGCGCTGGAGGCCGGGCTGCGGGTTGAGCGCCTGGGCAACCGCTCGGTCACCTACGGCATTGGCATTTTTGTCGAGGGCGAGCCGCTGGCCGCGGCCAGCGGCCACTTTGTGCATGTATTTGTCGACCGTGCCAGCAACACCCCGGTGTCGATTCCGGCGCCGTTGCGCGAGGCGCTGGCCGCCATCGCCCGCTGATAGCTACCAGCGCGCGCGCTGGCCGCGCACATCGACATGCACAAAGGGGCCGTGGGCGGCGGTGCTGCCGTAGAGGCCGAGGCCGCCCACATAGGGCCGGTAGTCATCGCGGCGGCTGAGCCGCTCGATGAACTGCTGCAGCACCCGGGCGTCATCGCGGTCGATGCGGCCATTGCCGTCGAGGTCGTCCATCAGGCCGTCGCGGGGCCGGTCGTCGATAAAGATATCCGCCGCCCCGCCCCATTGGTGGCGACTGTAGCGGCGGTTGCCGATGGCGCGGTTGTAGTGCGGCGTGCGAAAGCCGCTCATGATATGGAAGGGGCCGCTGGCCAGCCCCGCGGCCACCACCTGTTCAGTAAGGTATTCCAGTTTCAGCAGCAGCCGGGTGCGCAGCACCAGGTACTTGGGGTAGTCGCCGGCCTGTTTGGAGACAAACTGGCGCAGCCGGTAATGGGGTGACACCCAGGTGTCGGCGTTGTCGGCGGTCACCTCCACAAAGCCGCGCGGCGGCAGGTAGATCGCCTGGCCGCGCAGCGGCTCGCCGGGATAGTGGCCGATGCGATAGCCGTTGAGGCGGCCTTCGCGCACGCTCGCCGTGGGGTGCAGCACAAACAGATGCAGGGTGGCTGTTTCATCGCGGCTGGCGCGGCGCAGTGTCAGCCGGTAATGGCCGGGCTGTGCCGGTGCCGTGAGCTGCCAGTGGTGGCCACGGTGGCGCTGGCCGCCGCTGTCGGTCAGCTCAAGCGCTTCGCCGGCGTCCAGCCCGCGCGCGGCCAGCTGCCAGGCCTCTCCCGGCAGCAGAAACACCGACATGGTGTCGTAGACATTATTCAGCTCGCCGAGCCTGAGCGAAAACGACAGCCGCCGGGGTGAGAAATCGGCGGCCGCGTGCAGGGTCAGCAGCATCAGCGCCAGTAGCGCGATCGCGTTGCGGATGTGGTGCGGGTGCATGGCGGGCCTCCCTCAGGGCGCCGGCTGACGCAGCGCCGTCAGCAACCGCTGGTCGCGCTGATAGATGTCTGGTCGCAGCTGCAGCTCGCCATGTGCATCGACCCAGGCGGTCCAGTACAGCAGGTGAACCGGCAGCGCTCGCTGCAGCGACACCGTGTGATTGATGCGCGCCGGAGCACTGCCCTCGGGCCATTCGTGGCTGTGCTCGGCGACCGCGGCAAACAGTTCGCGGGGCTTCTCCAGTCGTATGCAACCGGAGCTGAAGCTGCGCACGTTGCGGGTGAACAACTCGGTGGCCGGGGTGTCGTGCAGGTACACCGAAAACGGATTGGGCAGCATGAACTTGACCCGGCCGAGGGCGTTGAGCGGCCCTGGGCGCTGGCGCAGGCGGTAGCGAAAATTGGCTGCGTTCATCGCGTGCCAGTTGATGGCGCTGGCGTCCACCAGTTGCTGCTGCGCGCCCCAGCCGGACAGCAGCTCAAAGCCCTGCGTCTGTAGGAAATCGGGGTCCTTACGGATTTTTGGCAGCAGGTCGCGCACGGCGATGCTGGGCGGCACTT
>JBFHRT010000368.1:0-2994 GCA_041591575.1 Spongiibacteraceae bacterium | reverse complement strand
GGGGTAGTCATCGGCGAGCGCCGCGAAGTGGGTGTGGCCCTGGAATTGGCTTTCGACTGAGGAAAAACACATGGCGCGCCTGTTGCACCGCTGGCTGGGCCTGGCCCTGGCGATATTCCTGTTGTTTCTGGGGGCTACCGGCGCCTTTCTCAACTACGCCAATGATATTGACCGCTGGCTGAACCCCGCGCTGAATGTGCCAGGCACTCCGGCATCGGTGCCGAGCTTTGATCGCGCGCGGGCAGCGGCCCGGATACTGGCCCCGGATTCGCGAGTGATTTTCATCGAAAAACCGCAGCCGGCGCGTAACAGCTGGCGGCTGGTGCTGGACAGCGCTCTGGGCGAACGCCTGTACCTGCATCCCGACAGCTACCAGCTACTGCTGCGGCGCTCGGCCTTTGCCGAGCCCCGCGACCTGACGCTGGCGCTGCATGCCGGCCTGCTGGGCGGCGAGTGGCTGGAGATGGGGCTGGGTGTGATCGGTGTGCTGAGCCTGCCGCTGGTACTGCTGGGCCTGTGGCGTTGGTGGCCGGGCTGGCGGCGTTTGCATCGAGGCCTGCGCATTCGCTGGCGCACAGCGCGGCAATTCAATTTCACCGCGCACCGCGCACTGGGTGCGCTGCTGAGCGTGATACTGCTGTTGATCGCAGTCACCGGCAGCAGTCTCAGTTTTCATGACAGCGTCTACGCCGTGGTCAGTGGCATGACGGGTGAGCCGGCCCGGCCGGAGCGACCGCACAGCGGTAGTGAGTACATCGGCAGCGAGCTGTCGCTGGACGCATTGGCCCATCGCGCCGAAGAGCGGGTAGCGGGGGCGGCGGCGCGCTTCGTGATCCTGCCGCGCAAGCCCGGCGAGGTGCTGAGCTTTCGTTTGCGCTACGACGATGAGTGGCACCCCGGCGGGCGCTCGGAGGCCTGGTTTCACCCGCTGAGCGGGGATCTGCTCGGGGCCTATGCGGTGGGTGAGCGCAACGACACCCAGCGCGCGCTGGACGGCCTGTATCCGCTGCATATCGGCGCGCCGCTGGGCGCGCTGGGAAAGGCGCTGTGGGCGGCGACGGGCCTGGCGCTGGCGTTTTTCAGCGCCAGTGGCGTGCTGATCTGGTGGCAGCGCAAGGGGCTGGCAAACTAGATGGCCCGTTCTAGATGATCAGCCTTAGATGACCAGCCGCCGCAGCCGCGGGTCTTCATGGGCGCTGTGCCACAGCTCTTCGAACTGGTCGGCATAGGTTTTGGCCACCGGAACATTGTTGAAATCGGCCCAGCGCTGCTCCGGTTCCACGCGGTTGAGCACCATCAGTCCGAGTTTGTCGGCGACCAGGAAGGTCTCAGTCAGCTGGCTGGCTAACTGCTTGTCGATCACCCGAATCTTGATGGCGGAGCTCAGCCGCTGTGCCAGCGACAGCAGGCGGTGGCCGTAGGTGGCCAGTTCGCGACTGTCGCAGACCAATAACCGAATCTCGCTGTTGCGGTGCAGCCGCGCCAGCCGCGACACCGCCTCCTCAATGCGGGGGTTGTCGTAGATATCTGGCTCCAGCGCCTGGGAGACGATGCGTAGCTGGTGGCGACACTGGCTGATCAGGCTGCAGGCGGTGTCACTGGCATCACTGATGGCGTGACGGCCGCTGTCGCGACCGAGTTCATAGGCCTCGCGCAGCAGCCGGCGCATGGTGATATGGGGGATGCCGGCGTCCATAAACTCGGCGCCGCCAGCGACAAAGCCCTCGGCGGCGTAAAAACCCTGGGCGTGAGTCTGGGCGTAGAGGAACACCTCGCGCAGGTTCAGCTCGCGGGCCTTGTCGATGGCGGCGTGCAGCAGCGCGCGAGCGATGCCGCGGCGGCGCGCCCGCGCCAATACCGCCATACGGCCGATATGACCACTGCGCAGCAGGCGCACGGTGCCGGCCGGGCCTTCTTCGTCCACCGCCAGCCAGTGGTAGGCGTTTTCGTCTTCGCCATCCCACTCCAGTGCCGGCGGCACCTGCTGTTCGTCGATAAAGACGGCACTGCGGATCGCGCGCAGCGCGTCCTCATCTCGGTGCCAATCGGTCTCAATAATCTTCATCATCGGCGAAATGCAGGGTTCCGGTTTCATACAGCTGTAATGCTAAGCATAGCGCCGATGCGCCATTTTGGAACATTGCGCCGTCCAGCGGTGTGCCGGGCAGGGCGGCGGCCACTGCGCGCCCCAGCGCCAGGCTGTCGCCGTCCAGCTCAAAACTGTGGCCGTCGGCGAACAGTTGCGGGCGGCCAGCGGTCTCGCTGATGGCGGTACGGGCGCTGAGGCTGAGCTGCAGCAGCTCGCCCGCCGCCAGCCGCTGCTGCAACTCAGCGGCGTCGATATCCAGGCCGCCGGCGACCAGGTCGGGGTATTTGGGCTCGGTCATCAGGCGGCCGAACCAGTCGGCCAGCTGCGCTGGCTTGTCCAGGGCTTCCAGCAGCAGGCGGCGCACCTCGGCCAGGGATTCGGCGCTGATTTCGCCGTTTGCGCGCAGCACTGCTGCGGGGTCCGCCGCGAGGGGATCGGTGTAGCGCCGGCTTTCCGGCAGCGTGCTGGCCACCTCGTCACACCAGTGGCCGAGCAGCTCGGCCTGGGAGGGGGCGCGAAAGCCCACCGACAGGGTGATGCAGTCATCGCCCACGGCGGTGCCCCAGTGGGCCAGCTGTGGCGGCAGGTACAGGATATCGCCAGGCTCCAGCAGCCATTCCTCGCCGGCTTCGAAATCGGCCAGCAGGTGCAGGTCGCTGTCGCTGCGCAGGGCGGTGCGCTCGTCGCAGTGCTGGCCCAGCTGCCAGCGGCGGCGGCCGCTGCCCTGGATCAGGAATACGTCGTAGTGGTCGAAGTGGGGGCCGACGCTGCCGCCGTCGACGGCGTAGCTGGCCATGATGTCGTCGATGCGCCAGTGGGGGATAAAGCGGAAGTGCTCCAGCAGCTCAGTAACCTCGGGAATCCACTGGTCCACCGCCTGTACCAGTAGGGTCCAGTCGCGGGCC
>JBFHRT010000367.1:0-2995 GCA_041591575.1 Spongiibacteraceae bacterium | reverse complement strand
GCGGCCGGTAGGCGGCCAGCGCCCACACCCCACGGCCGGCGGCCCGGGCCTCAGCCTCTGCTGCCGCCAGGCAGTCGGCCAATGCCACATTAGGTGGCACCACCACCTGCCAAGCAAGCCCCTGGCTCAGCAGCGCGGCGCCGGCGTGTTTGCCTGCGGGCTCCAGGTAAACACTGGCCAGCAGCCTCCCGTAGCGGTCGCGGGGCTCTTCGCCGGGAAGGTAGTAGATGCGGGAATCGGCGCCCAGCAGCTGCTGCAGTGCACGCCGGGCCTCCATGGCCAGGGGCTGGTGGGGGCGGCCGTCGCGGCCCAGCTCCGGGGTGTTGACGCCGATCAATCGCAGCAGGCGGCCGTCATGCAGACGCAGGGTGTCGCCGTCCACCACCGCCGCCACAGCAGCGCTCTGCAGCGCTCCAGGCGGGCGGCAGCTGGCAGGCTCGGCAGTTGCCGGAACGGGCAGCTTGGTGGCTGCGGGCGCTGCGCCAGCAAGCGCCCACAGCAAAACGCCCAGCAGTCTCCTGCCGGGCGTTTCGAAAACTTGCCTGCGTAGGGCGGGCAAGGGTTGGCCTGGAGACAGAAGCCCCAGCGCCTGTCTTAGGCCTTGCTGCCGCGGCTGCCGAAGCGCTTGCGGAAGCGATCGACACGGCCGCCGGTGTCCAGCACCTTCTGCTTACCGGTGTAGAAGGGGTGACAGGCCGAGCACACGTCCACCTGCAGGTCGCTGCACAGGGTAGAGGCGGTCTTGAACTCGTTGCCGCAGCTGCAGGTAACGCTGATTTCTTCGTACTTGGGATGGATATCCGCTTTCATGGTTTGATCCTCTGGCTGCGCCGCCACCCGGGCTCTCGCCGGGCACCGCGCTGGGTAACCGAATTAAGGGCGCGCATGTTACCAGAAGCTGGCCGATATTCAAACAACAGCGCGTTGCTGCCGCCTCCTGCTACACTAGCGCGCAATTCCCGTCGCCACCAGCCGGCGGCGGCCCGAACTCACAACTGACCCGGCCCATGCCCATTCTCGAAGTCGCCATCCCCTGCCCGCTGCGGCGCCGCTTTGACTACCTGCCACCGGCGGGTGCCGAGCCGCACCAGCTGCAGCCGGGGCAGCGGCTGCTGGTCCCCTTCGGCAACCGCCGGGTGGTGGGACTGCTGCTGGCGGTGAAGGATGACAGCTCGGTCGACACAGCCCGCCTCAAGCCGGCACTGGCGCTACTGGACGAACAACCTACCCTGAACGCCGAGCTGCTGGCCCTGGGCCAGTGGGCTGCGCGCTACTACCAGCACCCCATTGGCGACTGCCTGCAGCAGATGCTGCCGGCGCGGCTGCGCCGGGAAAAACCGCCGCGCGAGGAACCGCCGGCACTGTGGCGGCTGACCGAGGCCGGCGCCGCCACCGCGCCCGAGGCGCTCAAACGCGCGCCACAGCAGGCGCGGCTGCTGGCGCTGCTGCAGCGCCAGCCGCTGGTGGGCCGCGCCGAGCTGCGCGATCTGGGAGTGGCCCCCGGCATCGCCCGCGCCCTGTGTGACAAGGGCCTGGCGACTCCGGCCGGTGATATCTGGCAGGCCAACGGCGCCGACGCCAGTGCCGCCACCGGTCATGCCCCGACACTCAATGCCGAACAGCAGCAGGCGGTGACCGCAGTGGCGGATTCACTGGGGCGGTTTGCCCCCTTTCTGCTGGAGGGGGTCACCGGCAGCGGCAAGACCGAGGTCTATCTGCGCCTCATCGAACAATGCCTGGCCCGGGGCCAGCAGGCACTGGTGCTGGTGCCAGAAATCGGCCTCACCCCGCAGACCCTGCAGCGCTTCCAGCGCCGCTTCAGCGAGCCGGTCACCGCGCTGCACTCGGGCCTCAGCGAGGGCGAGCGCCTGCGCGGCTGGCAGCGCGCCCGCGACGGCGAGGCCCGCATCGTCATCGGCACCCGCTCGGCCATCTTCACCCCCTTTAAGGCGCTGGGGCTGATCATCGTCGACGAGGAGCACGACCTCTCCTATAAGCAGCAGGACGGTTTTCGCTACTCGGCCCGCGACCTGGCGGTCAAGCGCGCCGCCGACAACCACTGCCCGGTGCTGCTGGGCTCGGCCACCCCCGCGCTGGAAAGCCTGCACAACGCCGAGCGCGGCCGCTACCAATTGCTGCGGCTGCAACACCGCGCCGGCGGCGCCAAGCCCCCCAGCGTGAGCCTGCTGGATATTCGCGAGCGCGCGCTGCAGGACGGCCTCAGCGAGCAGGTGCTCACTCACATCGACGACACCCTGGCCGCCGGCAACCAGGCACTGGTATTCCTCAACCGCCGCGGCTTCTCGCCGGTGCTGCAGTGTCACGGCTGCGGCTGGCTGGCGGACTGCCGCCACTGCGATGCCCGCCTCACGGTACACGTGGGCCGCCGCCAGCTGCGCTGCCACCACTGCGACGCGGTCGAGCCACTGCCCAGCCTTTGCCCCCAGTGCCACAATCCGCAGCTGGAATACCGCGGCCCCGGCACCGAGCGCCTGGAAATGGCGCTACAGCGGCGCTTTCCCCAGTACCCGGTGCGACGCATCGACCGCGACACCACCAGCACCAAACACGCCATGCAGACTTTGGTAGAGGACGTGCGCGAGGGCCGACCCTGCGTGCTGGTAGGTACCCAAATGCTGGCCAAGGGCCACCACTTTCCCGACGTTACCACGGTGGTGATTCTCGATATCGACGGCGGCCTGTTCAGCGCCGACTACCGCGGCGCCGAGCGCTGCGGCCAACTGCTGGTGCAGGTGGCCGGACGCGCCGGGCGCGCCGACAAACCGGGGCGGGTACTGGTACAGACCCACTGCCCGGAGCACCCGGTACTGCGCAGCCTGGTCGATCACGGCTACCCCGCCTTCGCCCGCGCACTGCTGGCCGAACGCCAGCTGATGCAGCTGCCGCCCTTCGGCCACGCCGCACTGGTTCGCGCCGACGCCAGCCGGCTGGACAGCGCCGAGCAGTTTCTGGCGGCACTGAAGGCAGCGCTGGG
>JBFHRT010000366.1:0-3062 GCA_041591575.1 Spongiibacteraceae bacterium | reverse complement strand
GGCGCGGGCGGCATTATCGCAGACCCTGGATCCCGGATCACGCTGCGCGTGTCCGGGATGACGGCAGTGGGGGTGGCGTGATTGGGGTGGCAGTGGGAGCGCGTTTGGGTGACGGCGGACAGCTTGCGGTGATGATGGTGTGTTGTACGCCTTAGCTGGCAGCTATACCTCTGGCCTCTACGCAGCCACGGAGTCATTCCGTCGCAGGCCGGAATCCAGGGTGCGGGCCTCGGTGTTGGGGTTCATAGGGTGTGCGGTGCGGGCTGGTCATCCTTAGTGCCTGGACCCCAGATCGCGAAAAACGCGTCTGGGGTGACGGTGGGGGTGGGTGTCTGGGGTGACGGTGGTGGGGGGCGGCTGGGGTGATAGTGGAGGTAGGGCGTGGCTGGGGTGACGGTGGTGGCGCGCCAGGCGTGGCGGTGGGCAGTGTGTCTGGGGGTAGCTTGGGGTGATGGTGTTGTGTCGTACACCTGAGTTGGCAGCTTTACCTCTGGCTTCTATGCAACCACGGAGTCATTCCGGCGCAGGCCGGAATCCAGGGCGCGGGCCCCGGTGTTGGGGTTCGCAGGGAGTGCGGCGCGGGCTGGTGATTCTTAGTGCCTGGACCCCAGATCGCGAAAAGCGCGTCTGGGGTGACGGTGGTGGGTGTCTGGGGTGATGGCGATGGTGGGGTGCGTCTGGGGTGATGATGATAGGCGCGCCTGGAGGGCAGGGGCGCGCCTGAGTGTTGGGAGTACGAGCGTAATTCAGGCGGCATTGCCCGACAGTGTCGGCCGCGCGCCATGCTCCTCGCGTTGAAACGCGATCAGGTGTTCTACCTCGGCTTCGATAGCCACGATCTCGCCCAAGGCAAAATCGTGGTGGCTGGGCAGTAAGGCTTCCACCGCGTGGCCGCCGGGTAGGCTCAGGGTGTAGAGGGTGGCGCCGCCGGAAAACACTTTCTTTTCCACCCGTGCATTGAGGCCGCCCAGCTCGCTGAGGGTGATGTCGTCCGGGCGCAGCAGCACGTCCACTTCGGTGCCCTCGGGCCAGCGGTAGGCGCGGTCACCCTGCAGCACGCCCAGTTCGGTGCGCACACTGTTGGGGGTGAGGACGGTGCCGGGCAGGAAGCAGCCCTGGCCGATAAAGTCGGCCACCAGTCGGTTGACCGGCTCGTGGTAGAGGTTAAAGGCGGTGTCCCACTGTTGCAGCTTGCCGTTGTAAAGCAGGCCGATATGGTCGCTGAAGGCGAAGGCCTCGTCTTGGTCGTGGGTGACGAGGATGGCACTGATGCCGTATTGCTTGAGGATGTCGCGCACTTCGAGGTTGAGCTGTTTGCGCAGTTCGGCGTCGAGGTTGGAGAAGGGTTCGTCCAGCAGTAGCAGCCGCGGTGCCGGTGCCAGTGCCCGCGCCAGTGCCACCCGCTGCTGCTGGCCGCCCGACAGTTCGTGGGGGTAGCGCTTCTCGACGCCGCTGAGGCGCATCAACTCCAGCAGGCCGCCGATGATTTTGCGCTGGTCTTTGCCCTGCTGCAGGCCGAAGCGAATGTTGTCGTACACCGTCAGGTGCGGGAATAGGGCGTAGTCCTGAAACACCATGCCCACCCGGCGCTGCTCTGGTGGCAGCGACTGTTGCGATGAGCTGAGCAGGCGCCCATCCAGTTCGATGCGGCCGCCGCTGAGCGGCTGAAAGCCGGCGATGGCGCGCAGGGTGGTGGTTTTGCCGCAGCCGCTGGGGCCGAGCAGGCAGCAGATGTCGCCGTCGTTGACGTGGAAGCTGATGTCGTTGACCACGACGTGGCCGTCGTACTGGCAGTGGATGTTGTGGACCTGTAGCAAGGGGGCTCCTTCGTCGCGCTGGACGCTGGACGGAAGACGGGAGACGCTGTAGGTGCGGATTTCTCCGCACAATGCTGCATCGCGATACAACCTGTGCGGATAAATCCGCACCTACAACTGCGCCAAATGCGAGGAGGCGGCGCGCTTTGGTATTGCGTCTTCCGTCTCCCGTCAGGCGTCGAGCGCCTTACTGCGTCAACAAAAATTCCATCAGCGCTTTCTGCGCGTGCAGGCGGTTTTCCGCCTCGTCCCAGATCACGCTGTCAGGGCGCTCCATCAGTTCGGCACTGATTTCCTCGCCGCGGTGCGCCGGCAGGCAGTGCATGTACAGCGCGTCGCTGTGGGCGTGGCTCAGCAGCTCGGCGTTGAGCTGGTAGCCCTCGAGCTGCTGGCGGCGCAGGCGCTGTTCGTCTTCCTGGCCCATGGAGGCCCACACATCGGTGACCAGCAGGTCGGCGCCGCGGGCGGCTTCGGCCGGGTCGCGGGTGAGCTGGATGCGATCCTTGAAGGTGTCCAGCAGATCCTGGCGCGGTTCAAAACCCTCGGGGCAGGCGATGGCCAGCTCGAAGTCGAACTGGGCGGCGGCGTTGATGTAGCTCTGGCACATGTTGTTGCCGTCGCCGATCCAGGCCACGCGCTTGCCCTGGATGCTGCCGCGGTGCTCGACGTAGGTCTGCATGTCGGCCAGCAGCTGGCAGGGATGGTAGTCGTCGGTGAGGGCGTTGATCACCGGCACCGAGGAGTATTCAGCAAAGCGCTCGATGGTGTCGTGGCCGAAGGTGCGGATCATCACGATGTCGACCATCGAGGAGATCACCCGGGCGCTGTCTTCGATGGGCTCGCCGCGGCCGAGCTGGGTGTGCTCGGGCGCCAGGAACATGGCGTGGCCGCCCAGCTGTGCCATGCCCGCCTCGAAGGAGATGCGGGTGCGGGTGGAGGCCTTTTCGAAAATCATGCCCAGCACGTAGTTGGGGAACTGCACGCCGGGCTTGCGCGCGCGCAGCTCGGCTTTCATTTCAATGGCCCGCTGGATCAGCCCCTGTAACTCGTCGGGGCTGAGGTCCATCAGGGTAAGGAAGTGCCGTGTCGTCATAGCGATACCGTCAACAACAATTAGGTCAGGCCGAGCTGCTCTCGCGCTGGGCGATCAGCGGGCAGAGCAGGTCCAGCAGCTGGTCGGCCTGCTCGCGGTTCAGGATCAGCGGCGGCAGCAGCCGCACCACACGCTCGGCGGTGACGTTGATC
>JBFHRT010000365.1:0-3072 GCA_041591575.1 Spongiibacteraceae bacterium | reverse complement strand
TCGGCGCACGGTGAGGGTGGTCAGCATGGCGCCGGGCTCGTCGACTGCGCTCCCGGTCTTCAGCAGTTGGTGCCAATGCAGATAGACTTCCTGCACTACATCCTCCGCCTCGTGAACCGTGCCGAGCAATCGGTAGGCTAGATGGATAAGGCGTTGGCGATGGGGCAGGAACTGTGTCAGCGGATCGGCAGCTGCATCGCCTGCGGCGCTACCCCCAGCTTGTTGCTTAGGCATATTGCTCAATCAATGCTCCAAAATCCGGCCATGGCTCGCTCAGCGGCTGCCGCTGGTCCCAGTCCAGCGTGGCGATCACGGCGCGGCCGATCTGATCTTTGATGGCAATGGCGTCTTCGCCGCTGACAATGGTGTCGGCCATGCGGTCGTCGGCCGTAACAAACTGTAACACGCCATCGTCGCGGCCTAGGCTGATGCAGTGCATCAGGTAGAAGGGCGACAGTGGCGCGAGGGGCTCTCCAACGCGGTGCCGGCGGATGTTGTCGATAGCAGTGGGCACCATGGCCATGGCACTGGCGCAGGACATGCGTACTGGCCGGCCGTCGTGAAGGTGGGCGGCAGCGGCATCGCCGACGACAAAAACGCGCGTTTCGCCGGCGGCCTGTAATAAGTCGTTCACCGCCAGCTGCCCATTGTGCTGCCGATTTAGGCCCGGCAGACCAACGCCGCTGAAACCGGTCGCCAGCAAGCAGTGGTCAAAGGCCAGCGTTTCACCGGCGGCGGTGACCGCGCGGCTGTCTTGCAGCGCCTCGATGCGGCAGCGCTCGTGCAGGTTTATGCCCATGCGGGACATGGCGGCACGTACGTAGTCGCGAGCGGCCGTAGTGTAGCCTGGCAGCAATGCCGATGTGGCCAAACTAATCTGTGCGCCCGGTACTGCGCTTGCCAGTTCGGTGGCGTATTCCACCGCGGTGAGTCCGCCGCCGACCACCAGCCAGTGACCGCCAGATGCGGCGGTTGCCTGTTGCACCGCATTGCTGCTATTCAGGCAGTGCACATTGTCTCGGCGTTCGAACTGTGCCGGTGCCTTAACGCGGCTGCCCAGGGCGACAATCAGGTAGTCGTATTGCAGCTGGTCAGGCGCATAACCAGGCGCATCCAAGCGAACCGTCTGCGCTGAGCCGTCCACCGATGTCGCGCGAGCCTGCACAAATCGGTAGTTGTGGCGGCGGCTGTGCTCGCGGTAGTCGTAGCTTTCGATACGAGTGCCGGCGAGCTGTTCGTGCCAGCGCACCCGGTGGCTGAATCTCGTATGCTGATCGACCAGGGTAATGTCTGCGTCCTCCAGCTGATAGCGCGCGTTGACCGCGGCGAGCAGGCCGGCGTAGCCCCCGCCCAAAATAACTAGTTTCATCTTTAGCTCCTATTGCACGGTTTCCTGTTATGTCGGATGGCGCTGTGCAAATGTGACAGGAGCAGGTTAATTTTTAGTGGCGCGGCTCACTGCTTGCTGTTTCCAGCGTGACTGCTGCGACGTCGGGAGCGGGGGCGGCAATCAGCAGCAGGCGCGACATCAGCGCCACCTGCATCAAGGCGCAGACAGTGACCACGCCGCCTAGCGGCAGTGCTGCCGCCGTGGTTCCTGCGGTGATGGTACCGATGCCGTGGCCCAGGGTGTGTGCGGTCATCAACAGCGCGGCTATGTGGCCGCTACGCGCGGGGTCGCGGTTGCGCGCCCAGGCGGTGTAGGCGGGGGAGCTAAGGGCATGTGCTATGGCGAGCAGGGCGATGGCGGCAAACAGCGCTCCGCGACTGAAATCACCCTGTAACAGCAGGCAGCCTACTACCAGGCACAGCGCCAGGACGGCCAGCTGGATGGTCGCTGCCGCGCCGAGCAGGCGCAGCAGGCCCAGATGGCTCAGTAGCGTCGCAACGGTTGCCACCACCAGCACACCGCTCAACAACTGTGAGGCCTGTTCAGGCGTCAGCGCGAAGCGATCGCCCAGCGAAGCACTCAGCGCAAATTGCAGGTAACTCACCGAGAAGGTCACCAGAAAGGCCGCTGCCAGCGCTGGCCACAGCTCAAAGCTGCCTGCCCCCACCGGGCGAGCAGCGCTGTCGCCCAGCGCCGCCGGTGGCGTTCCGCCCCCTCGCGTCGTCCACAGTGTTGCCCCCAGCAACAGCCCGCCCAGCAATACCAGTGCCAGCATCGGCAGTGCCAGGCTCAGCCCCGCCAGCAGGCCCACCAGCACCGGCCCCAGCAATCGCCCGCAGTGATTGGTCGCCAGCAATTGACCCAGTACCCGCTGCACCCGCTCGGCGGAGACGCTGGCCATCACGGCGGCCTGGCTACAGGGGTACTGGCCGCTGGCGAACAATGCGTAGCCGATGCGCGACAGCAAGATAGTGGCAAAGGCCAACCGCGGCTCGGGCAGCAACAGCGCTGCACACAGCAGCGCGTTACAGAGCACGGTGCCGATGGCGGTGATGCGCTGGGTGCGCTCGGCGCCGCGGTGGTCGATTTGCCGCCCCCAAAATGGAGCCGCCAGCACGTATAGCAATAGGGTGGCACCCAGGCACCAGGACCATTGCTGATAGCTGACGCCGGTGCGGCTGACCAGTAGCGGCAGGCTGGCTATTAGCAGCGTTTGCGTGAGGCCCAGCTGCAGGGCGGCGCCGTAGGCGGGCAGGGTGTGTCTGGGCATGATTTCTCCGGGCTAATTGGGAGCGCCGTCACCGTTCGAGATTTATGTGTTTACAAAAACAAATGAGAAGCATTATCATCTCCATCAAATGAGAATGATTATCGTTTAATGCGATCTGCTTGTAAATCACGCATGACGCAAATGGCTGAAAAGCCAAGTTGATCTACGTTGTTAATTTAGCGTGTTGCGACCGTGGCCTGTTAAAGCCGGCCAATGCCGCTGCCGGCAAAACGAAAAACAAAATGCCTGACCACCATAAGGACCTACTATGCCTGTTGCTGAGGGGAGAGCACTACACAGCGTTGCGGCCACGCAGACACTGCCGGCCTTTGACCCGGCGCTGAGCTGTTTTTTTAACGCACTGATTCGCGAATCAGCTGATTGGCGCTTCGCCGAATCGGCGGTCGGCCCC
>JBFHRT010000364.1:0-3076 GCA_041591575.1 Spongiibacteraceae bacterium | reverse complement strand
TGTGGCCAGGCCAAATCCGCCTGCCGCTGCGCGCAGCAGGCCAAGGCCGCTGCACCCGCCGGCGACGGCATTGTGCGCATCAGCCGCGAGACCAAGGGTCGCAAGGGCAAGGGGGCTACGGTGGTGCGCGGCCTCGGGCTTGGCGCCGACGAGCTCAAAGCGCTGGCCAAGGCGCTCAAGCAGCAGCTGAGCACCGGCGGCAGCGTCAAAGGCTTCGACCTGGAGTTTCAGGGCGACCAGCGAGACCGCCTGAAGGGGCTGCTGGAAGCCAGGGGCTTTCGCGTAAAACTTGCCGGCGGTTAAGCCCTCACTTACTCACAGTCAGCAGCTGCGACAGCCCACCCAGCAGCTGTGCCAGCCGACCCATGCAACGCTGCGCCGCCACCGTGGCCAGTGGCCGGCCAGAACGCAGCAACTGCTCCAGCGGCAGCACCAATAGCGCCATCAGCGGCGGCAGTAGGTAGACCAGCGCGGCAAACACCCAGGCCGGCAGCAGCGGCCAGCGCTGGGCCGCCAGCAGGCTGCTGACCTGGCTGGCGATGCCGTGCATGCTGCCGGCACTGATCGCCATCAACAGCAATAGACTCCCCAACAGCACCAAGCGCCGCGGCCGCGGTGCCATGCCGGCCACCGCGGGCAACATTTCGCTCCAGCGAAAACCGCTGCACAGCACCGCACCCAGCAGCAACAATATCGCCGTATAGCTGCCCGCCAGTGCGCGACCCTGCAGCGCCGACACGCCGCTGTCCAGCAGCACGGTGTACAGCAATGCCGCATTCCACAGCAGCAATACCAAGCCTGTAGCAAGCAGCAGCGCCGACAGCACAAACTGCCGCAGCGGCCGGCCCGGGCTGCGACGCACGCTGGCCTCGCGCAGCGCCGCATAGTGGGCCGCCGCTGTATTCAGCGCGATGCTGTGCCTGTCCAGCGATCGCAACAGTGCCAACAGTTTATCCACCCGCGCCCGCAGGCGGCGGTAGTCAGGATGAGCAGCTGCCAGCGCCCGCAGGCGCACCGCCGCCGCCCAACGGTATTCGCGCATCACCTCGGCGTGCTGGCTGCGGGCCTCATTGAGTACACCGGCGAGGATGTCGACAATGGCAGCGCGCTGCTGCTCAGGTGGCAGCGCCGCCATTGCCTCCACCGCCGCCAGCCACTGCGGTGGCTCGGGCAGTTCAATGGCAGACACCTGCAGCTCCTTCTCCAGATTGGTGAGCAGCGACTGCGCCTGCAGGCACAGCTCCTGGGCCTGTAGCAACCGCCCCTGTACCAGCTGCTCGTAGTCGAGCAAGCCCAGTTTTAGGCGCAGCTTGGCGAGATGGCGGAAGTAGCGATCCAGTTGACGGGAGGCCTGACGTGCAAGCAGTAACTGCCGCTGCTCGCAATAGCGCCGCCCCGCCTCCAGGCGCGCGGCCAGCAGCGGCGCCACATCGCCGGCGCGCCACAGTGCGAATAGCCGGCCCAGCCATCGGCCCAGCAGCCAACCCAGAGCCAGTAGCGCCAGCAGCGACCACCAAGGCAGAGTGAGTGTTGCGTTCATCGGCGTACCCCGATTCCGCGCCGGCCACTTTGATAGGGGAGCGAGTGCCCCTGCACCGGTGCCAGTTAGCGCCGATTCCCCAAAGAATTATTAAATACTTGCTCTAATTCACTATATGTGAAGATTTTTTTTTGACAAGCCCCACGCTCTTCCGCTAAAAATTTAAGTAAAAGAACATCCCGTTTTTTTCACTGAATAGGCTATCATCTAGCCGCACTGACACACGACGTGTATAAGCAGTTCCGCAGGAATGCGGTCACGATAACAAAACTGCTGTGGCCACCACGGAGGGAGTGTTGAAGGTGATCGGACAATGCAACTGAGCGCTGCCGATTTGCGGTATCAGATTATCCGCCCCACCCTGTCCTACCTGGGGCTGAACTCACCCGTCACTGAAGAGCTACTGCTGACCACCGCGGCGATGGAGTCGGGCTTCGACCCCCTGTGTACGCGCCACGGCGGCATCGGCATTTTCCAGATCAACCCGCAGCAGCACCGCCAGATCTGGGACCAGCACCTGGCGTTCGAGCCCGACTGTGCCAGCCGCGTCCGCGGCCTGGCCAGCCAGCACCGCTTCCTGCAGGACCCCGATCAGGAACTGCGCAGCAACCTCAGCTACGCCACCGCCATTGCCTGGCTGATGTACCGTCGCTGCGGCGTGGAAGTGGTGGACGATGCCTCACCTGACCTGCTGTGCGAGCTGTGGCAGGCCTGCTTCCACCCAGGCAACGGCTCGCAGCAACTGTTCGAACGCTTCCGCGGCTGCCTCCAGCGCTACCGGGTCGCCGCTTAACACAACAGTGCAAGCTGGCGGCCGCCCATTCGCGGGCGCCGGCGCCTTTCCCTTAACTGTCAACCCTTAGCTGTCAGTCCTTGGCAGAAGCCCGCGCCTGCGGACGGTACTTGCGCATTTTCTCCACCAGCGTGGTGCGCCGTATGCCCAGCAACTCGGCGGCGCGCGCCACCACACCGCCAGCCTGGCCCAGCGCCTGTTCAATGTAGTCGCGCTCCAGTCCCGCCAGCGTGGCCTTCAGATCCACACCCGACTCGGGCAGCGGTGGCGCACCGCTACCTACCGGCGACGACGCAAAGGAAAACACGGGCTCGCTGACCTCGCCGTCACGAAACTTGGGCGGCAGGTCGGCAACACCGACCACTTCACCCGGATGGAGAATGGCCAGGCGCTCCACCAGATTGGCCAGCTCGCGCACATTGCCCGGCCACCGGTAGCGGCACAGGGCGTCAATGGCACCGCTGTTGAAGCGCAGCGTGCCGCGCTTTTGCGTCACCATCTGCCGCAGCAAATCGTCGATCAACAGCGGGATATCTTCGGCCCGTTCGCACAGTGCCGGCATGGCGATGGGAAACACATTGAGCCGGTAGTATAGGTCCTCACGGAACTGCCCTGCCGCCATCATCTGCTCCAGGTTTTTATGGGTCGCCGCGACAATGCGAACATCCGCCTGCAGACTCTTGCTGGAACCCACCCGCTCGAATTCGCGCTCCTGCAGCACCCGCAGAATCTTAACCTGCATG
>JBFHRT010000363.1:0-3076 GCA_041591575.1 Spongiibacteraceae bacterium | reverse complement strand
TTCCGAAACCGAGGGTTACCGCTTCGACTTCGGCTGGGATATCGGCGATTCGCTGCGGCTCGACTACGCCTATGACAAGGCGGAAGTCAGCAACACCAATATGAGCTACTCGCATATTCGCCCCTCCGACCCGATCCCCAATCCCAGCGGCAACTCCGGTATTGCCTTCACCAACCTGATCAACTCCGGAGCGCGCCAGTTTTTCGATTTCAACAGCAGCGGCAATCGTCCCGATTCGCTGTTCTCGCCGATAGATCTGGTCGAGGCTGACAATGATATCGAGGGGCACCAGCTAAGCCTGGACTGGAGCTACAGCGATCAGCTCAGCATCAAGTACATCTACGCCCAGCGCGAGTTGTTTGACAGCACCCCCACTAATCTCGGTACCGGCGCCCGCAGCGACGGCTATCGGCTCGACAACGACCCGCTGTTTGGCTTCCCGGTCGCAGCTCAGCCCGGTGGCGCCGCCGCGTGTGCGCCCGCCTGTGTTGGCCGCAGCGTGCAGTACGCCGGATTCCAGCCGGATATCGACCAGGAACAGTTCTCCCACGAACTGCAATTTACCGGTTCTCTTCTGAATGATCGCCTGAGCTATATCGCCGGCCTGTACTACTTCGAGGAGGAGGCCAGCCAGGGCGCTGGTCAGGTGGGCCACCTGCTGTCGGCACCGCTGGGCAGCGATGCCGACGGCAACAACACCGGCAACCGTATCGAGGTGCTGACCCAGCAGGACGCCGAAATCGAAAACGATGCGCTGGCGGCCTTTGCCCAGCTGACCTGGCGGCCACAGCTGCTGGAAGAGCGGCTGAGCTTCACCCTCGGCTATCGCCACTCCCGCGATTCGCGCATGGCACGGCAACTGCGCCGCCAGATCACCTTCCTGGTCATTCCCGGCGACGGTGACAACACCGACCGCGACGACAACGACACCGGCATCCAATTGTCAGAAGTGTTCTACGATGCCACCGGCGATCGCGACTTCAAGGACAGCTCCTACAGCTTGATCGCGGAGTATGAAGTCACCGACGACATCAACGTCTACGCCAAGCGCAACGAGGCCTACAAGAGCGGTGGTTTCAACACCCGTGAACAGGTCACACCGGAAGGTGCTGAGCGCTTCCGTCAGGGCTTCGACCCTGAAAAAGTCATCGCCTACGAATTGGGTATCAAGTCGCGCCTGTTCGACAACCGCGTGCAGCTCAACGCCGACGTGTTCCTGCAGGAATTCGAAGACCAGCAGCTGAACTTCAGCGTGCCCAACACGACCAGCGACACCACCGTGGCCAACGCCGGCGAGTCCACCCTGCAGGGCCTGGAGCTGGACACCACCTGGCTGGTATCCGAGGGTCTGGTGCTGGTGCTGAACTACGCCTACCTCGACGCCGAGATTGACCCCAGCCGCAACCCGCTGTCGGGAGAGATTGACGACGGCTTCGTGTTCGATTCCGCCCCGCGCCATTCCTATACCGCGGCGGTAGACTGGACCATGTGGCAGGGCGAACTCGGCCAGCGCGTTGCCTTCAACGCCACTTACGCCTTCACTGACGAGCGCAATGGCGGCGGCCGCAAGGAATTTGCCGGCCCCGACGCCGACCGCCAGGACGACTTCGCGGTGCTCAACGCCCGCGTGGGCCTGTACGACCTCGCCCTGTTCGACGGCCTGCTGGATGTCGCGGCCTGGAGCAAGAACGTGCTCGACGAGGAGTACAGCATCAACAACATACACAACCTGCCGCAGGCGGGACGCTCGGTGATGTTCGGCGAGCCGCGCAGCTACGGTGTGGATCTGATCTACCGCTGGGGCTATTGAGGGCGTTATCGACCCTCTAGCTGAGCAATCAGTTCGCTGGCTCGGGGCCACTCGCCGAAGCCGGCAGCCGGGTTGAGGTGGCCCACCTCACCGACATTGACCAGCTCGCTGTGCCAGTCGCTGGCCAGCTGGGCGATACGCTGGTACTCGCCCAGCGGGTCATTGGTGCTGGCCGCCACAATGCTGGGAAACGGCAGCGGCTTGCGCGGAATCGGCAGCCAGCCGTGGTCCGCCAGCGTTGCCGTGTCCGGGTAGCCGTCGGGAAAGGGCGATTCCACATCGGCGGGCGCCGCCAGCAGTGCGCCCTTGATGGGGCGGTCATGCGTCTGTGCCCAGTGTGCCACCATCATCACGCCGGCGCTGTGCGCCACCAGGATGATGGGGCCGTCGATCTTTTCGATCGCTTGCTGCAGCGCGCGCACGCGAGCGGCGCGGCTGAGCCGGTCGACCTCCAGCGGTGGTACCGTGTGTACTTTTTCCAGTGAGGCCGCCAGCAGGGTCTGCCAGTGCTCGGCCACATGATCGCGCAGGCCCGGTACGATCAGTACCGTGGGCTTTTCGCTGTCATTCATCATGAGTCTCCCGTAAACAGAAAGTGCGTAAGAATCAGGATGCGAGCCGGTAGTCGGCAAACTGCAGGCGCAGTTCCCGTTTCTGAATCTTGCCGGTGGCGGTGTGCGGCAGCTGTTCAATCACTTCCATGGCATCGGGCAGCCACCACTTGGGCACGCTGGCGGCCAGGAATTCGCGCATGTCTGCCAGGCTGAGGCTGTCGTCGGCATTGGCCAGCACCACAATCAGCAGTGGCCGCTCCTGCCATTTGTCGCAGGGCACGGCGATCACCGCGGCCTCGGCCACCTTGGGATGGCCCACCGCCACGTTTTCCAGATCGATGGAGCTGATCCATTCGCCGCCGGACTTGATCACATCCTTTGAGCGGTCACAGATGCGCATATAGCCATCGCTATCGATGCTGCTGACATCGCCGGTGCGGAAGAAGCCCTCGTCGTCGAAGTCGTCGCGGTTGTCGCCCTTGGCATTGAAATAGCCACTGGTGACCCAGGGACCCCTGACCCACAGCTCGCCCGCGGCGCTGCCGTCGTGGGGCAGGGCATTGCCGTCGTCGTCGGCGATTTTCAGCTCCACACCGAATACCGGAATGCCCTGTTTGACCTGACGGGCGGTGCGCTCGCTGCGGCTGGCGTTGGCCAGCTCCGGTTTCAGCCGGCACACGGTGCCCAGCGGCGACATCTCGGTCATGCCCCA
>JBFHRT010000362.1:0-3080 GCA_041591575.1 Spongiibacteraceae bacterium | reverse complement strand
TGGCCGGCAGCGATGCGCGCAGGTAAGCGACATCGGCCTGCTTGCAGGCGGCGTTGACCACCAACAGGAAATGGTCACCACAGTTGGCCACCATCAGGTCATCGCGAATACCGCCGTCGTCGTTCATCAACAGCGCGTAGCGCTGGCGATTGACCGCCAGCCCCTGAATATCCTGCGGCAGCAGTTTTTCAAGCTCTGCCGCAACGTTTTCGCCACTAAGACGCACCTGGCCCATATGTGAGACATCAAACAGTCCGGCCTGCGCTCGGGTGTGCTGATGCTCCTTGAGAATACCCAACGGGTACTGCACCGGCATGGCGTAGCCGGCAAAAGGAACCATTTTGGCACCCAGCGCGATGTGGCTGTCGTAAAGTGGGGTCTGTAACAGCGTCGGTGTTTCGGTATTCAAGGTTTTTACTCCCTCAGCCGGAGGCAATGCAGGCTGCCAGCAAAGCAACAGCCGGAATTTTTGTGATCGGGTTCACAATTCTTTCGCGAAGTGGTTTTCACCGCCTCGTCGAAGGTCTCGAAACTAGACACGCCGTGTACTTGGGCGTAGATTCCAATACGTGGCATGTGGTTGCTTGCGCCCAATTCCTCCACAGCTTCGGCTGTGTGGACGCGACGATCCTCCTAGTGCAAAGCCTGAATCTCCGGATTCAGGCTTTTTTATTTGGCCGTCGTTTTATTGGCAACAGCTCAGGCGCCCGCGACGGTGCCAAACAGGCGGTCAAAATTCGCCGAAGTCTGCGCTACCACCTGCTCATAGTCCACGCCCTTGAGCTCCGCCACGCACTGGGCCACTTCTACCACGTATTTCGGCTCGTTTTTCTTGCCGCGATAAGGCACCGGCGCCAGGTAGGGCGAATCGGTTTCCACCAGCATTCGCTCCAGCGGCACCCGCTTCACCACCTCGCGCAGCTCGGCCGCATTCTTGAAGGTGATGATGCCGGAAAATGAGATATCGAAACCCAGCTCCAGCGCCTGCTCGGCCATTTCCCAGCTTTCGGTAAAGCAATGCAACACCCCACCGACCGCTGGGTCGGCATAGCGGCGGATGATATCCAACGTGTCTTCACGAGCGTCGCGGGTGTGCACCACCGTGGGTTTTTTCAGCTGCGCCGAGGCCTGCAGATGGCGGGCAAAACTCTCCTGCTGGGCGTCGCGGCGATCGCTGCTGTAGTAATAATCCAGGCCGGTTTCGCCAATGGCCACCACATTGGGATCTGAGCCCAGCTGCACCAGCAGGTCAACAGTCTCAACCTCGTCACTCAAATCCAGCGGATGCACGCCCACCGAGGCGTAGATGCCCTCGTAGCGGGCGGCGATATCAATCACGGTCTGAGCGTTGCTGCGATCGATACCGATGCACAACATGCGCTGTACACCGCGCTCGCGAGCGGCGGCGATGGCGCCATCCAGTTGGCCATCATAGGGCGCAAGATCGAGCCGATCGAGATGGCAGTGGCTGTCTGTCAACATAGGGGTTACTTTATCGGGTTACTGTCATTCGGGTATTAAACGGGCGACGGCGCCGGCCGCGACTACCAGGGCCGGCGGTTTGCGGTTACATGGTGTGGGTGGCGCGATCCGATTCAAGCATGCCAGCCAGGTAGGCCTCGATCTTTTTATTGGCGGTGTCATCGTCGCCAATAAACTGTACCCCGATGCCGGCACTGCGGCTGCCCTGCGCGCCCCGCGGGGTGATCCACACCACCCGCCCTGCCACCGGGATCTTGTCCGGTTCATCCATCAGGTTGAGCAGCATGAACACTTCATCGCCCAACTTGTAGTTTTTGTTGGTAGGGATGAACAGGCCGCCATTGGTTACAAAAGGCATATAGGCGCTGTACAGCACGGCCTTGTCTTTGATGTTGAGTGAAAGGATGCCGCTGCGTCCTGCTTTGGGTGAGGCCATCACTACATTCGCTCCCGCGCGCTACTTATTACCACTTGTGTAAACACTCGACCATCGGCACTGAACCAGCCTTAATCAATTTTAAAGCAGATTCTGCCATCACGTTGCTTATTTCGGCTAAAAAGCTACAAATATGCCTGCATTTCAATGAAAAGCTTGGCCTAGCGTAACTCAAGACCAAGTCGCAAGCCATTCCAGCAGCAGCGCCTCCATGGCCAGTCGCTTGTTGATAGCAACACCGCGCTGGAACTGGCGCCGCAATTCCAGCACCTGCTGCAACAGCGAATAGATGCGCTGTGCCGGCACGTTCGACCACTGCGGCCAGGGCGCCGGCAACGCCTCGTCGCTGGCCGCCAGCCGCAACCGCCCTAGCGCGTTAAGGCGCAGGGTCAGCCAGTCCATGACAAATTCAATGTCCTGCTCCAGCAGGCGCTCTGCCCCCGCCAGCGCTGACAGCTTGCCGGCGGCGATCTCGCCCAGCAGCTGGTCGCAGTCGGCCCGCGCCTGCAGCCCTTCAGATTCGTAGAGCGCCAGCGCCGCCAGCGGGCGCCCGCCAGCCTCGGCCAGCAGCGCCGGCACCTGCACGTCGGGCAGCAGCGCCGACAGCCAGGACAGCGCCTGCTCCTGCGGCGGCAGTGCAAACGGCAGTGAACGACAGCGCGAGCGCACAGTGGGCAACAGCAGGCTGGGGGCATGACTGACCAGCAGCAATACGGTATCACCCGCCGGCTCTTCCAGGGTTTTCAGCAGCGCGTTGGCGGTATTGATGTTCATCGCCTCGGCGGGAGTGATGACCACCACCTTGCGACCGCCATCGCGGTAGGCGGTCTGGGCACAGAATTCGATCAGGGCGCGCACCTGATCCACCTGGATCTGGCGCTTGCCCTCGGCCGGGCTCAGTTCGCGCAGATCCGGGTGGGAGCCGGCGAGCAACAGCGTGCAGCCCTCACAGCGGCCGCAGGCACCGGCAGCCCCGGGCTGGGCGCACAACAAGGCGGCGGCCAGTGCGCGCGCAAAGCGCTCCTTGCCAATGCCCTGGGGGCCGCTGAACAGCATGGCGTGCGGCAGCCGGCCGGCCTCATCTTGGGCTCGCAGCTGCTGCCACGGCTCCATCTGCCAGGGGTAGATCTGCGGCAGGCGGGCCTCAGCCACGGCCGGCACC
>JBFHRT010000361.1:0-3082 GCA_041591575.1 Spongiibacteraceae bacterium | reverse complement strand
GCGTCGGCAATGGGGCGGGCCATGGCATCACCGACCACGATCAGGTTGATCACGCGCTCGCGCTCGGCAAGGCGCAGCACAGTATCGGCTTCAAAGCGGGCGTTGGTGTAGAGCACAAAGCAGTTGCCGGAGAGCTGGTAAATCATGCAGTACCACATGCCGCCGCCGTGCATCATCGGCGCGGGGCACAGCGCCGCGTAGGGGCTGCTATTGGCAGCCACCACGCAGGGCAGTTCGTCGGGTGATTTGATGGGCTCGCCGGCGGGGTTGCCGCCCTGCAGCGCGCCGTAGAAAAGGTCTTCATGACGCCACAGCGTGCCCTTGGGCATGCCGGTGGTGCCGCCGGTGTAGAGCATGTAGCGGTCGTCACCGCTGCGCGCCTGGCTCGGACGCTCGGCGCTGGCCGTGGCCATGGCCTGTTCATAGTCGGCGGCTTGCGCAATGCTGTTTTTGATACCGCTGCCGTCTTCAATCATCACGAAGTGCTGCAGCAGAGGCAGGTCGGTGCGAATAGTATCTAGCAGTTGGCCATAGCCGCGCTGGTAGATCACCGCCTTGAGGTCGGCGTTGTCGAAGATATAGCGCAGCTCATCTTCCACGTAGCGGAAATTGATATTGACCGGCACCGCGCTGAGTTTGAAGCAGGCCCACATGGCTTCCACCCACTCGACACAGTTGGTGGCGTAGATGCCGATATGGTCGTCGCGACCCAGGCCCTGTGCGGCCAGGTGGTTGGCCAGGCGGTTGGCGCGCTGGTCCAGCTCCCGGTAGCTGCGCCGGGCTTCGCCGGCGACCAGTGCCAGGCGCTCGGGTACGGTGTCCACCACGGATTCAAACAGGTCGGCAAGGCTGAAGGTGGCCATCGGCGTTCTCTCCCGGTGCAGTATCAATCGGCAAATCGGTCGCAGGCCATTACAGCGCCATAACGGGGCGAAAACAATTGACTTATATTAACGCTGGATTACTGCTGCGCTCAGCCGTACAGGTTATACAGATAGGCGGTGTCGAAGTACTCCCACACCTCGGCAATCTTGCCATCTTGCAGGCGGAACAGGCTCTGGTAGTGGTTGCGGTAGGGTTTGCCGCTGGTGGTCTGGGCCGACAGGGTGTAGTGCATGTGCACGCGGTCATCTTCGGCGGTGAAGGCGTGGTAGTCGAACTGAATGGTGTCGGGAACGTAGAACTGGTCGACATCGGTATTGAACATGGCCAGTACCGCGGTCTTGCCATAGTGGTCGCTGCCGCTGGCCTGGCTGGCGGTGGACTGGGGGAAGTGCCAGGCGATGTCCTCGGCAAAAAACGGCGCAATATCGGCCGCTTCGCCGCGCAGGCGGCGTTCCAGCGTGCGCTGAAAATCCTGAATGATCTGTTTGTTGTCGGGCATATGGGCCTCGTTATTGTTATTGGTCTAAACGACTGCGCAGAAGGCAGGTCCGAACGATCGCCGCGTTGTGGGCGCCTGTTCACTTGGCCATACGTTGCCGGCAGCGTACCGCACTGCCGGACGCGTCTACACTGGAGCTTGCTGGCGGCCTCGGGCAGTATAGCACCGGGGTAAAAGCAGTTAGGAGCGGGCTTGCAGGTGAAAAAGCTACTGGTGGTCTACCACTCTCAGTCGGGAACCAACGAACGCCTGGCCGCTGCCGCTGCACAGGCCGCGACCCAAGAGGAGGGCGTGGAAGTGCGCCTGCGCCGGGCCATGGCCGCCTCGGTTGACGATCTGCTGTGGTGTGACGGTGTCATCTTCTGCACCCCGGAGAATCTGGGCTACCTTGCCGGCGGCATGAAGGATTTTTTCGACCGCACCTTCTATCCCGCTGAGCCCCACCAGCTCAATCTGCCCTATATGGTCATCATCGGCACCGGCAATGACGGTAGCAATGCCCTGCGCCAGCTGCAGCGCATCATGACTGGCTACCGCTTCCGCCAGGTGGCCGAGGCGCTGATTATCCGCGGTCTGCCTGGCGACGAAGACGTTGAGCGCGCGCGGGAGCTGGGGCTGACCATGGCGGCAGGTCTGGCAATGGGCATTTTCTAGGTCGCCCGCCATTTTCCTCTTCCAGACTCATCACCTCCCCGAATCCGGCTGACCCCGCTCGCCCGAATTACCCGCTATTTGCAGGATAGGCAGCGCCGCGCCTTGTTCTTGCTGTGCCCAGGTGGTATAAATCGCCCGGCCCAATGTTGTCACCTATAACATGTCACGTAACCGAAGTGCGGAAGCGGGCATGGCTGGGGTATCAGCGCCGCAAAGAGCGCGATGGCAACGGTCTCAATTGAGACTACGGGCGAATTGATAACTAAATTCCTGGGAGATCCTCGCATGTCATCTGTCTACAGGGCGCACAAAGCCCGGCGTACGCCTATAACCCACCGTTTTCTGCCAGCCGCATTGGCCGCCGCCGTGTCCGGCAGTGCCGGCGCCGCTGCCGTACTGGAAGAGGTGGTGGTCACTGCCCAGCTGCGCGAGCAGAGCCTGCAGGACGTGCCGGTCTCGGTTAGTGCGGTGTCCGGCGAGAAGATGATGGAGGCCGGCATCGGCCGCATCGAAGATCTCCAGGCCTATGTGCCCAACTTCACCATGTCGGAGTCTGGTATCGGCACCGACATTTATATCCGCGGTATCGGTTCCGGTGAAAACCAGGGTTTCGAGCAGTCGGTGGGCATGTATGTGGACGGCATTTACTACGGCCGTGCCCAGCTGGCCCGCGCGCCGTTTCTGGACCTGTCGCGGGTAGAAGTGCTGCGCGGTCCGCAGAACATCCTGATGGGCAAGAACTCCATTGCCGGTGCCATCAATATCACCACCGCGCAGCCCACCGAGGATTTCGAGGGCAGCGTGCAGCTGACTTACGAGCCGGATATCGGTGAGCGTATCGTTGATCTGGTGCTCTCTGGCCCCATCACCGACACCTTCGGTTACCGCTTTGCCGCCCGCAAGCGCGAGTACGACGGCCATATTGAAAACCTGGTGCTGGACCGCGACGAGCCAGACCGCGACGAGCAGACCTTCCGCCTGAAATTCTTCTGGGATATCAGTGACGATTTGACCGCCTCACTGAAAATGGAAATGGGTGAGTTC
>JBFHRT010000360.1:0-3093 GCA_041591575.1 Spongiibacteraceae bacterium | reverse complement strand
GGCGGCGCAGCAGCCGCTGGCGGCGCGCAAGAAATGGCTGGCCGGGCGCATCCAGGTCAGTGGTCGGCTGGTGCTGGATGATGGTGCGGTGGCGGTACTCAGGCAGCAGGGCCGCAGCCTGCTGCCGGTGGGTGTGGTGGCAGTAGAGGGACGTTTTCAGCGCGGTGAGCTGGTGGTCTGTGTTGATGGCGACGGTCGCGAGGTGGCGCGGGGGCTGGTCAACTACAGCGCCGGCGAGGCCGAGAAGATTCGCGGCCAGAGCAGTCGTCGCATTGTCGAGCTGCTGGGCTATCACGGCGACGATGAGCTGATTCACCGGGATAATCTGGTATTGCTGTAGAGGCGCTGGAAGCTCGACGGGAGACGGGAGGCGGGAGACGCTAAACCAAAAGCCGCAGCCGCAATTTCCAGTTGCTGTAGGTGCGGATTTATCCGCACATTGCCCGCCCAAAATGGCAATCTTGTGGGGGGCAATGAGGGTGCCATGCGTGTCGTGCCTTTGCGTCTCCCGTCTCCCGTCCAGCGCTGAGCGCCCACAAAAAAACCCCGCTATTGCGGGGTTTTTTTGTGAGGTCTTGCCGGCTAGCGTTGTTTAGCTGGCCATCGCCTTGATCTGGGCGTTCAGACGGCTCTTGTGACGGGCAGCCTTGTTTTTGTGAATGATGCCCTTGTCCGCCATGCGGTCAATCACGGGCACGGCTGCTTGGTAGGCAGCCTTGGCCGCTTCCTGGTCGCCGGCTTCAATTGTCGCAATGACCTTTTTCAGATAGGTGCGCACCATGGAACGCAGGCTGGCGTTATGCTTGCGACGCTTTTCCGCCTGACGTGCACGTTTCCTAGCTTGTGGGGAATTCGCCACCTGAGTACTCCTCGAAAACTTTTAGACGTGGAACGTAAAATTTTAAGAGGCGGGATTATTCCGGTTTCGCCACGGCTTGTCAAGCCGCAGGTAGTGACCGTTACCGGGGATCACGCCGCGGCTGTCGCCCCAAAACGCTGCCAGAGGATCGAGCCCCAGATCACCAGAAACAGCATCAGGCAGACAAACACCGCCGCCGAGCCAATATCCTTGGCCTGCCCCGACAGCGGGTGGTGTTCGGGGCCGATGCGGTCTACCACCGCTTCCAGCGCTGAGTTCAGCAGTTCTGCCAGCAGCACCAGCGCACAGGCGGTGAACATCAACAGGAACTGCGACAGGTCGGCAGCCAGCCACGCGGCCAGCGGCATCAGCGGCAGCATCAGCAGGCTCTCCTGGCGGAAGCCCTCCTCGTGCTGCCAGGCCGCGCGCAGTCCGCGCATGGAGTAATTGGTGGCGGCAATCAGGCGCGACAGCCCCTTGCGGCCGGGTTTGTTCATCGAGTTGTTGGTGGTCATTTCCGGGTCTATGTTTTGTCTGTATTCAGGGCGCCGGCGTCAAACAGCAGGTGCTGGCTGAGATCGCCCAGCAGCTGCGGGAGCATTTCGCGCCGCTTGAAGCGCCAGCGGCCCTCGCGCCGCAGAAACTCGTCGCGGTAGCTGCCGGCGATAATGGGCTGCAGTGGCAAGCCTTCTGTTGCCTGCAGCACGGTGAAGTAAGAGCGCGCACTGGCGCGGCTGGCTTCTTCATCGACCTCGATGGCCACGTTGGTGACCAGGTGCCGGCTGCGCGGCGTGCCGTCGGCATAGCGACGGGTGGCGCCATTGTACATCGCCAGCACTGCCTCGTAGCCACGTACTGGTTGGGTGCTGGCAGGAGCGACGATCTCGGCATCGCGAAACAGCTCGGCGACGCCTTCGAAATCTCCACTGTCAATGCGCTCGGCATATTCATAGATCAGGTTTTCAATGGCTCGGTAACTGTCCACGGCGGGCCTCCTGCGGTGGCAACGGCTGTGCGGATTTGCGCAGAGATCGCACTCCAAATCTGGTAGCATAAGCGCACAGGGCAAAGGTGTAAAAGGAAAGGCTTTGAAGACGACAACCACCAAGATTCTCGATGCGGCGGAGGATCTGTTTGCGAAAAAGGGCTATAAGGCGACATCATTGGGCGATGTCGCTGACCGCGTCGGCATCCGTTCCCCCAGCCTGTACAACCACTTCAAGAACAAAGAGGCTCTCTACACCGCAGTGCTGGAGCGTCTCATTGCCGAGTTCACCACCCCGCTGCACGCGCTGCTGCAAGGCCCCATCACCCGCGACAGCGTGATCGAGTGGCTGGATGTCAGTGTCGACCTGCACCACAAGAACCCCAACCTGGCGCGGCTGCTGCAGCATGCGGCGTTGGCCGGTGGGCCGCAGAGCAAGCAAATGCTGGCGCGCATGTTCAAGCCGCTGTTTGACAACGCGCCGCCGGCCGCCTCTAACCTGCGTTTTCTCGACGGTGACGGCCTTGAGCCCTGGGCCATCGTGGCCTTCAACAGCATCGTCATGTCCTATATCACCATGGCGCCCATGTACCGGGATATTCTCGGCACCGACCCCTTCAGTGACGAGGCAATTGCCAAGCAGCGCGAAATGATTCTGTCGCTGGTAGAGCGGGTGCTGGTCGACAAGGGTGCCGCCGGCTAGTTGCCGGCAGCCCGGGTAGACACACTCAGGTCACACAGCCCAGCCACACCAGCACCCAGCCCGCGACCGCCAGCAGGATAGGGTCGCGGCACAACTCCCAGCGCCACAGGCCGTAGAGGTAGGACAGCGGCGGCAACAGCACCGTGCACAGCCCCCAGGTGAAATCCTCGCGCGCCGCGGTGATCAGCAGCAGTATCCAGCTCAGCGCCAGCAGCGCGCAGCCCAGGGTTAAAAACAGGGCGGAAGTCGGTTCCATGGACAGTTTCTCCGTCTATCTGCAGGATAGCCTGAGCCAAGTGTAGTGCCCGCAATGGCAGTGCGCATTCTGATGCATTGCCTATACTCAAACTCTGCTAGGGGCTGTTGACGTTCCGGAGTCACGCCTGCTGGCGTCCATTTTTTAGTGTTCCCTGCGGTCACTCGCCCTTTGGGCGTGGTCTCCGCTTCGCTACGGCTCGTCCAGCAAGGCGGAAGGCGTGAAGTTTGGTGGGCCCAAATAAACGCCTGACAACGCAGCGGGACGAAAAAATGGACCCAGCCCTACGG
>JBFHRT010000359.1:0-3098 GCA_041591575.1 Spongiibacteraceae bacterium | reverse complement strand
CGTTTCCAGGCCCATGGTGCGCATCAATTTGATCATCAGGTCGAGCAAATAGCTCTCGCCAATTCCCGTCGCGGCGATATTTTTGGGCTCGCCCGGAATGCGCAGTAAGAATTCATCCAGCACATCGCGTCCAATGGCGCCGACGGCGACCAGATTGTCACCGATCCGCCCACCGTCCCGGGCCTGGCGCGCCAATGCCTCGCTGAGTCCTTCGGCCGTGATCTCGCCTGTTGCCAGTAACAGTTCGCCGAGTCTCAAATCAGGTCCTTTTTCCTGAGCACACAGGAGCCTAAAGCAGATAGATTGCAAAACCATCGACGTACATCAATGGCTTCATCGGCCTATAAACTCGGCGGCCAATTTGCCGAGTTTATAGGCGGCGCATTTTACGGGGCGACAATCAAATAATGAGGGATTCATCTATTTGATTGCCAGATTAATAGTAGCCCAGCTGCCTGATTACTCCACCGGCTAGAGCCCCTGGCTTTCGCGCTCTTAACCCGGCCGCCAAGAACGGCGCCGATCAGACGCCGGCTCCATTTCGCGCACAGCAGCCCTCAGCAACGGAGGCACGCAGCCTACCGTTGGCAGCCCATGTCGAAAAGGCAAAGCTTATGAAGATTCGCATCGACAATCCCTGTCGCCGACTCAAAGCATGGTACCCAGTACAAGCGCCCTCAGGCGCCAGCGATCGGGTCGATCGAGAGGTATTTGGCCGCTGACGCGGCGCCAGGCGAGTCCAGACACGGCACCACTCCCAGACAGGGTGCACGCAGCAGCGCCTTTAAGGTCGCCACGTTTTCCTCGAAGCAACTCATATTAGGGTCGATGGTATTGGCCACCCAGCCGGCCAGTGGCAGACCGTCGCGGGCAATGGCTTCAGCAGTGAGCAGTGCGTGGTTGAGGCAGCCCAGCTTCATGCCGACAACCAGAATCACCGGCAATTGCAGATCCACCGCCAAGGCAGAGAGCATTTCGCGATTGTTGAGCGGTACGCGCCAACCGCCAGCGCCTTCCACCAGGGTGAAGTCCGCCGGCGTCATCAGGGTGCCGCGGCAGCGGCCGGCGAGCTGGGCGACGGTCAGCCGCTTGCCGGCCTGTTCGGCGGCAATATGGGGGGCGATGGGCGGGTCCAGCAGCACCGGGTTAATCTGCTCGTAGGGCAGGCTTTCGCTCATGGCGGCCTGCAGCAGCAGGGCGTCGTCATTGCGGGGACCTTCGGGCGTTTCAGTACTGCCTGCGGCGACGGGTTTGAGTGCCAGCGTGCTCAGGCCTCTGGCGTTGGCCGCGGCCAGCAGGCCGGTGGCGATCAGGGTTTTACCGGCGTCGGTGTCGGTGCCGGTGACGAAGAAGCGTTTACGCATGGGGTTTTCTCAGCCTTAGCATCCAGACCTGGTAGCTGGCGGGCAAACGACCCTGCGGGTCGCGGAATTGCTCGTAGCCTTCGATAAAACGGCGCAGCCGCGCACGGCCGGTGAGGCCGCCGGGGCGGCCGGCGTTGAGGTTGTGGGCGCCCAGCTGCTTGAGTTCGCTCATCAGTTCGCGCAACTCGCGGTAGTGGAGCACTTCATCGCGCTGCTGCCAGCCTTCCAGCTTCAGGCCGCTGTGATCGATGGCCGCCTGCACCGCATCGCGCTCGGCAAAGCGGTTGACGTGGGTGTAGTCGTCGGCGGCGCGGCCGGCGGCGCGCAGCTCAAACAAGGTATCCGGCCCCAGGGTGGACATCAGCAGCCAGCCGCCGGGGCGCAGCGCGCGATAGGCCTCGGCAAATACGGCGCCGAGGTTTTCGCACCACTGCAGCGACAGCGAGGAGAAAAAGCCGTCGACGCTGTCATCGGCCAACGGCAGGTTTTCCGCATCACTGCAGAGCCAGCCGTCGGCGCGGCGCTCGGGCTGGCTGCGGGCGTAGCGCAGCATGCCTTCGGCCAGATCCAGCGCCAGCAGTTCACCGTTATTACGCGCACGCAGCGCCGGCAGGCTGTAACCGGTGCCGCAGCCCAGGTCCACCCAGCGCCCGGGCTTTGCTGAAGGCAGCACTTCCAGCAGCGCATCGGCCACCCGTCGCTGCAGCTCGGCAACGCCGTCGTAAGTGCCGGCAGCGCGGCTGAAGGAGCGCGCCACCTGTTGCTTGTCGATATCGTGATGGGCGGGCGCCGTGCTCAGACCGTGCTCGGCCAGGAAATTTACTACCCGTGGCCAGAATACCTCCGGCTGTGACAGGAAAGGCAGGTGGGCGGCGCCGGTCAGGGTGGCCACCTGCGCACCGGTGCTGAGTTCTTGTACGGCTTCGGCGGCCGCCGGCGGCACCAGCGCATCGCGCTCGCCGTAGAGATGCAGCGCCGGGCAGGCGAGATCGCGCAGCGGCGCGCGGTTGTTCAGCTCGCGCAGCCAGTCCAGCCCCTGCTGCAAACCGAGGCTGTCGTGGCAAAGATTGTTGACGGCCCGCAGCTGTTTCAGCAATGCCTTTTCGCCGCTGTCGCCCTTCGCTTGCAGCGCCTGGAAGCGGCGCAGGGTTTTGTCGGGCGCGCTTTCCAGCCCCTGAAAAAAGGCTTCGAACTGTTCCGACGCCATGGCCTGCGGCCAATCATGTTGCGCCACGAAACGGCCGTTAGTGGCGACGGTAATCAGCGCAGTCACTTTTTCCGGGTAACGCGCCGCCAGCCGCGTCGCCAGCATGCCGCCCAGCGACCAGCCCAGCACAATGGCACGCGGCGGCAGCAACTCTGCCAGCGCCTCGATGGCCTGGTCAGCGCTCAAAGCCTGGAAGGCACTGCGGCCGTGGCCGGGCAGCTCGATCAGGGTGACGTTGTAGAGCTCGCGCAGTCGCGGCAGGCCCGGCCGCCAGATCTCGGCACTGGCGGCCCAGCCGTGCAGCAGCACCAGTTCGGGGGCACTGGCGCTGTCATTTCGGGCCGGCAGGCGTTCGCGGAACCACTCAGGCGGCATGCATCACCTCGGCCAGTGCCGCCAGCAGCTGCACCACCTGCTGTTCGCTGTGGGCCGCCGACAGGGTGATGCGCAGCCGCGCCGAGCCCTCGGGCACGGTGGGCGGGCGGATGGCCGAGACCAGAATGCCGCGCTGAGCCAGCGCCTCGCTG
>JBFHRT010000358.1:0-3121 GCA_041591575.1 Spongiibacteraceae bacterium | reverse complement strand
GTTCACCCCAGCGCCATTCACTACGGCGGCCCCACGGCGCTGTACAGCGGGTTGGCTGCAGTGGGTGACGACGTGTACAGCTACGGCCAGTCGCCTTTTCACGCCGGTGTCAGCAGTCTGGAAAGCAAACAGGGCCGCATCACCTCGGTGGTCGGTGGCGGTTGGTTGTACCGCGTGAGTAGCGACAATCCGGGGCTGTCGGGCGACAGCGGCAGCGCGGTACTGCACGAAAACGGCCAGGCGCTGGCGATACTCAGCGATGTTGGCGTCGGCTTTGGCCTGGCGCCGGTCAGCAATGGGGTGGTGAATCTGGAAAAGGCACTGGCCTATGCCAAGGCCAGTGGCTTTATTGCCCAGGGCGTACAGCTGGCTACCTGGTCAGAATTTTCTCCTCGCTAACAGAGAGCCCGGGGGGCATTGCGCCCGCCCGGGTGTTGCCTGTGGCTGTTTCTTTCTACGGGCATTCCTCCGTGGCAATCTCGACTTCACGGAAGGTGGAGTTGCCGCTGTCGAGCACGGTGCCAATCTCGACTTTGCCCTCCAGCCCGCAGCTGAGGAAGTCGCCGGATATCACTGCGGTCTGGGTGGCCAGCTGGTCACCGCCGGCGTCCAGTTGCGGTGCCACCTCGAAGCTCATCACCTTGTCGGTGCCGTTTTCAAACTCCACGGTAACGACGTAGCCCACCAACTCGTCCTCGTCGTCACAGTCTTCCAGCGGATCGCCAAGGCCGGGGCCGCCCAGGTGATATTGGGTGGTGACCGGGCTCCACATCACCGTCCAGTCGACGCCTGCGAGCAGCTCGCCGGGGTCGGTAATAACCGGGCCGTCAGGCAGGCAGTGGGTCAGCTCGTCTTCCTCGCGGGCGTGCAGCGGTTCGCCGTCGATAAAACTGACGCGGCACTGGTATGTGCCTGCCGGGAAGCGCTCGAGAAATTCGGCCAGGCCGAATTCGTCGAAGGGCGGTTCGGCACTCTCCCAGCGGTACTCGGTCATGCCCTGTTCCGCCAGGTGATCATGGGCGCGCACGGTCATCAACCTACCCACGTCGCCGTTGTCGCTGGCATCGGGGCCGAAGATCTTGGCAACCCGCCAGGCACTGCCATCGAGAATGCCCTGCCAGCCGGCGTCGCCGTCAGTGGCGTTGATTTCGATAAAGAGGTCGCACTCGGCAATTTCGTTTTCGTCCTCCTGGCTCCACACGGCGCTGACTGGAACAAGACTGAGCGCTGATAGGGCAACGAGGGGGAATCGGTACACTTGGCTGTTCATATCGCTTGCTCCCATTGGCTGCTGGGGGGGCACTGCATTCGGCGCCTGCTGCGAACCTCGCTCGGAGGTGATGGTCGGCGCGTTTGCGGTTTCGACATGCTCAGCCTACTCCGCGGGCTTCACCGCGGGATTGCCCGGACATTATCAAATGGCAATCTTTAGCACTTTCTGGTCGAGCAGCTGGCTGCGGCGTGGATATTGGGGATTAACGGCTTGGGATGCGGCGAATTCCGCGGCTAATAAACTGTGTTATGACGTAGGCTTAGCGCGAAAAGTGAATGCACAAAGTACAAGCCGGGTGGGGGATTGGCTTATGTTCAGCAAGTGTGGAGCGTTGCTGTGAATAACTCAGTAAGTAGGTGGCGGGTTTTTAAGTGCGCGAACATTGGCAGGTTTCGATGTGACCGAGATGCTGGTAGCCCGCTAGCGATTGCGGCCGCACCTGATTGGAACGAGCGCAACCTGATCAGGCTTTGCCCAGATTGTGCCCCGGTGTCGGGCGATTTTCCCGGCCGCCGGGACCGTAGGTAACCGCCTGTGCCTGATCACCCATCAGAATATCCAGTGCCCGCTGGGTCTGCTGGCGCTGGTTGTTGAGCACAATGCCTGACTGCTGGTTGAGCTTTTGGCAGCGCTGCAAAGCACCCAGCGCCTGCTCCCAGTCGGTGTTGGCCTCGTGCCCGCCGGGCAGGCCAGCGAGTGCCTGGCGCATCGCTTCGGCATTGGCTTCCTGGTAGCCCATCGCCAACAGCAGGTGCTGGCGTTCGCGCTCCAGGTGCTCCAGTTTTTCGGCCTGATCCGTTTTTTCCGCCGTGAGGGCTGGCAGCCGGTGCAGGTCGCGACCGGCCAGTAACTGTTGCTCGGCTTCCAGCAGCTCGCTTACGCGCGAAATGGCGACGGCAATGGCTCGGGTCAGCGCCACCAGTGGGGGCTGGTGATGACGATTCTGGCCGCTCTGCTCGGTGTTCTGCACGTGTCGTTCTCCGCCGGTGGATTCTACAGGGCCTGCGGCGATCAGCCGCCGCCACCTAACAGGGCTTCGAGTTCAATAAAGGCCTTGGCCACCCGCTCCGGGTCAACCTGAAATTCGCCGTTGCTGATGGCCTCTTTGATCCGGTTGATCTGCTGGCGGTCGACATCGGGCGCGTTGTTGACTTCGGATTCGGCGCGCTTGAGCAAGGTGGATTCCACCACTTCGCTTTCGGGTCTGACCGCCGTTGTCGGGCTCGCTTCGGATACCGGTTCACCCGGGCGTCCCGCGGGTGTCGCGGCGGGAGTACGCGCGCTGTCAGGCTTGCGCGCTGGCCCCGGCGAAGGTCCGTCAATCTTGTCTACCATGGCCGCTGATCCTCATGGCTGATGGTTTTTGGAGTCTCTGCTAACTATATCGGCCGCTGCGGCCAAAACTTTAGCAGGCAGCTGAAAAATCTACCTGCGTTGCCATTGATTTGCTCAAAACCGGCGCCAAATGCGCATATTTAACCTGAAAAGCCCGTGTTCATGCCCGCTTCCGCCTTGCTCGCGCTGCCTCGAAGGCGCTCTTTGACAGTCGGTGAGTCCCTAGTAGCCCTATGCAGCAGCAAGGGCGAAACTAGCAACCTGTGTAGCCCCCTCAATAGCCAATTTCCACCACCTCGCTGGAGCGCACCACGCCTTCCATCACCTTGCCGGAACTCAGATTGCGGATACGGATCCGCTTGCCCAACGCGCCGTCGACCAGGGCCTCACCGGCCATGCTTACATTCACCGCGCTGTTGTGGCTCTGCAGCCGCACTTTCTGGCCGCGGCGGATCAATACGGCGGCTTCGACCACGGTAGGGGTGATGACCGCGCCCTGGGCGATGGCGCGAC
>JBFHRT010000357.1:0-3140 GCA_041591575.1 Spongiibacteraceae bacterium | reverse complement strand
GCGGGGGGGGGGCGCTGCCACCCCACCGCGATGTTTGCCCTCCTCTGCTTCACGCCACTCTCCCCCCAACAACCGCCGTTGCCAACACTCCCGACCCGGCGCCGCGTGCAGCCGGTGCTGCTGTTGCGCGCAGCTTTGACAGCCACAGCCATCCACCGTATGCATTACGCTTAATAATAAATAACCGCCGGCTCCCGGCGGCCCATACGCCGCCCTATGATCTGGAGGCACGTCATGAGCTTCGAGCAGCGCTTTACCTTCTGCCGCATCTGAAAGGCTACCTGCGGCCTCAAGCCCAATGTCGATACCAGCGGCGACAGCGAGCGCATTGCCTCCTTCAAAACCCGATCAGGAACACGTGGTCAGCCAAGGCTATGTCTGCGTCAAGGGCACACGCTTCGGCGCGGTGCAGCACAACCCCGACCGCATCACCTCACCGCAAAAACGGGTGGGCGATCAGTGGCTCGACATCTCCTGGGAGCAGGCGCTGACCGAGATCGGCGCCAAGGTCTACGCCACGAGTGGTGGATCTACAGCCGTCTGGCCACAGCCAGTGACGTGCGCATGTTCATTAGCAGGGCGCTTAGCGCAGCTCTCAAGCTCAACACCCGCCTCGCCTATGCCAAATCGAAATGGCTGCGCGCGCTGGCGCTGACTCCGGAAAAAATGCTGGGCAGCATGCTGAAAAAGGCGGGGCTGCCCGGACGCAAGACTTTTCTCGCCCAGCACCCGCACGGCGTGTTGCTGGACGACAACCGCCCCGGCAATTTTCTGGGCACGCCGCGGGTGATGACCGACGATAATCGGGTGAACCTGGCGCCGGCGGCGTATATCGAGGTATTCCGCGACAAGGTCGAGGCCGAGTACCGCGAGGACCTGAGCAACCGCGACCGTTTCAAGCTGTTCGGCAAGCGTGAGATCAAGACCATGAACTCGTGGCTGGGCAATTCCGAACGACTGGTCAAGGACGACAGCAACTACGCCTACCTGCACCCCGACGACGCCACCGCCAAGGGCCTGAGCCGCGGCGATATCGTGGTGGTACACTCGCGCCGTAGCGAAATCGAGATTGCGCTGCGCATTTCCGACGAGTTCATGCCCCGCAGCGTCGCCATTCCCGACGGCTGGGGCCATGGCAGCGCCAAGCACCTGCAGCATGCCCGCCGCCCCCCCGGCATCAACAGCAACCTGCTGGCCGGCGACGGCGCCGATAACACTGAAAAACTCTCGGGCATGTCCCACCTCTCCGGCATCCTGGTGGATATCGAACGCAAGGACGAGCAGACCACGGTGGACTGAAGGCGCGGCACCGCTCGCGCTTTGGCTTTGCTTCTTGCCTTAGCGTCAGACTTCCGACATCCGACGTCCGACCCATGCTTTCCCGTCTCCCGTCTATAGTTAGTGCTATGAACAACAAGCCCCTGCCGGCGCTGGCGGCAGTCTCCTATCTGGGCGGACCAGACCCGGAACCGCCCTGGCAGCCGGGCAGACAACTGACCTCCATGCAGCAGCGTCTTAGCAGCCGCTACGATGTGACCCTGCGCTGGAGTCCATCGCTGCTACCGGATCTACAGCGCCCGAGACTGGCCGCGCTGGCAGCGCACAGCGCACTTTTGGCTGATTACAGTGCCAGCCAGTGCCGGCAGCAGCGTGGCTTTGTGGTGATTGGCGGCGACCACAGCAACGCCATCGGCCTGTGGGGCGGTGTGCTCAAAACGCTGGAGCCCGGGCTGCGCTTCGGCCTGCTGTGGGTGGACGCGCACATGGACGCCCACACCTTCGCCACCACCCCATCGGGCAATATCCACGGCATGCCACTGGCGGCACTGCTGGGCAATTTCGACCCCGAGCTGGCGACCCTGTACAGCGGCCCGCCCTATCTGAACCCCCAGCGCCTGTGCCTGCTGGGCGTCGACAGTTTTGAAAGCGGCGAGGCGCAGCTGCTGCAGCGCCTGCAGGTACCGGTGCTGTTCCGGGACGCGCTGCAACGCGAAGGGCTCGATGCGGTGCTGGCCGCCGCCCTGAGCGCGCTGGACGCCAGTTGCGACCGCTACGGCATCAGCATCGACCTGGACGCGCTGGACTGCACCGACGCGCCGGCAGTATCGACACCGGTGGCCGGTGGCCCGCGGGCGGAGGAGCTGTGCCGCGCGCTGGCGGCCAGGGTCAATCGCGACAAGCTGGTGGGGCTGGAAATTGCCGAGTACTACCCCAGTCTGGATAAAGGCGAGCGCAGCCAGGCGGTGATCGCCGATTTGATTGGCGCGGTATTTTCCACTGCGCGCTGAGGAATCCTACGCCGGCAACGCTTCGCTTATGCCGGCCTACCCGCGTCCAGCCTTCCCCGTAGGCCGGGTTAAGCGCAGCGTACCCGGCAGTTGCACCTCTGGCGCCATACATGTTGCGCCTACGCCAACAACGAAAACAAATCCTTGGGGTTACCCAGCGAGGGCACCATGGCGATGTCACTGCCTATGCCAGTCTCTTCCGCCAGTCGGTACACCAGCTTGAGCATGGCAAAATCCTCCAGCCCAATGCCCACGGCGTCGTACAGGGTGATTTCCTCGGCACGCTCCCGCCCCGGCTTGCGCCCACTCACCAGTTCCCACAGCTCGCCGTAGAGTTGGTCCGCCCGGCCCTGCTGAATCTCGCCCTCCAGCAGGCTCTGCTCGGCGTACTCCACCACGATTTTGCAGTGATCCAGCACCTGTGCCTGAAGCTCGGTCTTGCCCGGACAGTCGCCGCCCAGTGCGTTGATATGCAGGCCCGGTCGCAGCATGTCTTCGGTGATCAGCTGCTGGCGCTGCTTGGCCGCGGTGGCGGTCACCCACAGTGTGGCCTCGGCAGTGGCCTCGGCAATCGAACGGCAGGGCCGAAGCGCCAGCCGGCCCTGCATATGCGCGGCAAACTTGGCCATCGCCTCCGGGTCGCGGTCATAGTAGCTGACGCAGTCCACCGGCAGCACCGCCTGCAGTGTCAGCACCTCGAACTCGGCCTGGGCGCCGGTGCCAATCAGGGCGATGTGACGGGTTTTAGGTTCGGCCAGATAGCGCGCCGCCAGCGCCGCGGTGGCGGCGGTGCGCACGGCGGTAAGCAGGGTCATCTCACTGAGCAGCAGCGGGTAGCCGGTGGGCACGTCG
>JBFHRT010000356.1:0-3143 GCA_041591575.1 Spongiibacteraceae bacterium | reverse complement strand
CTCTCCTCCTTGAGGATGAGATTGACGCGGCTGAATACGCTCTCTTCGACGAACTCGATCAGCCCCTCGAACATCTTGGCCTTGCTGGGGAAGTGGCGGTACAGCGCCGCCTCCGACACGCCCACGGCAGTGGCCAGGCGCGCGGTGGTGATGCGCTCGCCGGGGTTGGCCTCCAGCATGTGGGCCAGGGCTTCGAGTATTTCCTGTCGGCGTGACGATCGTCGGTTCATGGTGAATCCAGTGTGCGCACGTTGGCTTAAGGCGCCTTATTATTGTTGGTGATCAGCGTGCCGACACCCTCGTGGGTGAAGATTTCCAGCAGCACCGCGTGCGGCACCCGCCCGTCGATGATATGGGAGCTGGTGACGCCGGCCTTCACGGCCTCCAGGGCACAGCGGATTTTCGGCAGCATACCGCCGTGAATGGTGCCGTCGGCAATCAGTTCATCGACCTGCTGGGTACTGAGCCCAGTCAATACTGTACCAGATTTATCCATCAGGCCGGCGACATTGGTCAGCAGCATCAGTTTTTCGGCCTTGAGCACCTCGGCCATCTTGCCGGCGACGATATCGGCATTGATGTTGTAGGAGGCGCCGTCGGGGCCGACGCCGATGGGGGCGATCACCGGGATAAAGTCGCTGTTGAGCAGCATGTCCAGCACGCCGGTGTCGATGCGCTCGACTTCACCGACGTGGCCGATATCGACGATTTCCTCGGCGGCCATCTCCGGCGTGCGCCGGCTGGCGGTGAGCTTGCGCGCGCGAATCAGCTGGCCGTCCTTGCCGGTGACACCGATGGCCTTGCCGCCGTTGCGATTGAGCAGGGCGACGATTTCCTTGTTGACGCTGGCGCCCAGTACCATTTCCACCACGTCCATAGTGGCGCTGTCGGTGACGCGCATGCCGTCGACAAAGCGCGACTCGATCTTGAGTTTGTCCAGCAGCTCGCCAATCTGGGGGCCGCCGCCGTGCACCACCACCGGATTCATGCCCACCAGCTTCATCAGCACCACGTCGCGGGCGAACTGCTCCTTGAGCTCGCTGTCGACCATGGCGTTGCCGCCGAATTTGACCACGATGGTCTTGCCGGTGAAGCGCTGGATGTAGGGCAGGGCTTCGGTGAGGACGGTGGCGACATTGCCGGCGGCTTCGCGGCTCAAGGACATGCTGTGTATCTCGCAGGTGAGAGGTGAATGGATGCAGACCGCGTATTAAAAACCAACTGCCAGTTCGCTATCAACGCTTGACAGCGCCTGACGGAAATTATCCTGGATATGAGCCAGCGCCGCCTGGTCATCGGCCTCGAAGCGCAGGGTCAGCGCCGGGCCGGTGTTGGAGGCGCGCAGCAGGCCCCAGCCGTCGGCGTAGTCGACGCGGATACCGTCCAGCAGGCTGATGGTGCCACCGCTGAAGGCGGGGTTGTTCGACAGCTGTGCCACCAGCTCGAACTTGCGCGCGTCGTCCACCGGCAGCAGGATCTCCGGGGTGCTGATACTGCGCGGCAGCGCGTCCAGTAGCTCATCCAGCTTCAGTTCGTACATGCCCAGTACTTCCAGCAGCCGCGCCGCCGCGTAGAGGCCGTCGTCGAAGCCGAACCAGCGTTCGTTGAAAAAGATGTGGCCGGAAAATTCGCCGCCGAGCAGGGCGCCGGTCTCGCGCATCTTGCGCTTCATGAAGGAGTGGCCGCTTTTCCACATCACCGGTATGCCGCCGAGATCGCTGATCACCCGGTTGAGGTGGCGCGAGCACTTGACGTCGAACAGCACCTGGGCGCCGGGATTGCGCGACACGATATCCCGCGCCAGCACCATCAACAGCTGGTCGGCAGCCAGCATGCGGCCGCTGGCAGTGACCACCGCCACCCGGTCGCCGTCGCCGTCGAAGGCGATGCCCAGCTGCGCGCGCTTGTCCTGCACCGCCGCCTTGAGGGCCTCAAGATTGGATTCCACCGAGGGGTCGGGGGCGTGGTTGGGGAAGTCGCCGTCGACCTCGCAGAACAGCGGCTCGACCCGGCAGCCGAGCTCACGGAACAGCCGTGGTGCAATCTCGCTGGCGGCGCCGTTGCCGGCGTCGATCACCACCCGCGACCGCCGCGACAGCAGGATATCGCCGCAGATATGGGTGATGTAATCGTCGACGACGCTGTCGCTGCGGTAGTCGCCGTCGCCGCTGCTGAACTGGCCCGCATCGATGCGCCGCTCCAGCGCCTGAATGTCGTCGTCGCTGAGCGCCTGGCGATCGATCACGATCTTCATGCCGTTGTAGTGGGCCGGGCAGTGGCTGCCGGTGATCATCACCGCGCAGGCGACATCGCGGTGGAAGCTGGCAAAGTGCAGCACCGGGGTCGGGATCAGCCCCAGGTCGATGACATCGACACCGCTCTCGCGCAGCCCGCGCACCAGGTCGTCGCGGATGCGCTCACTGCTGTGGCGACCGTCGCGTCCCAGCAAAATCTCGCTGTGGCCGCGCTCGCGCACCTCGCTGCCCAGGCCGCGGCCAATGCAGTAGCAGGTCTCGCTGTTCAGTTGCTCTTCGGCCAGGCCGCGGATGTCGTAGGCGCGGTAGATGCTGCCGGGCACCGCGTCGAGATCGTCGCGCGACAGCGCCGCCAGCTGCGGCGCCGGCTCGCCCAAGGCCACCGGCACGGCGTTGTCCAGCGCCGCGCCGCTGTCGGCCCCGTCGCGTTCGGCCTCATCGACTGCCCCGGCCAGCTCGGCGATCTCGGCCAGTTCCTCCAGCTCTTCCTGTTCGGCCGTTGCGGCGCCATCGGCATCGCCGCGCGCCACTACTTCCGGCGCGGCGCTGAACACCGCGTTGAGAATGTCGGCCTCGTCGGCATCCTGTACGCCGTTCTCGGCCTGGGCCAGGGCGCGGTTGAGGGCGCGACTGGAGCGGGCGCTGAATATCACGTTGAGCACGGCCACCGCGATGCACACCAGGCTGACCAGCAGCAGTGGCGTGTTGCGCTCGGCAAACTGGTTCAGCAGCTGCTGGCTGGGTGTGGTGCGCACCGACCAGTCGGACACTGGCAGCTTGACCGTCGAGCTGACCTCACCGGGGTCGGGCACCGCGGTGGCGGCAATCACCTGGCTGCGGTTGCGGTACTGCACCAGTACTTCCGACTGGGCCTCTTCCGCGCGCTGT
>JBFHRT010000355.1:0-3146 GCA_041591575.1 Spongiibacteraceae bacterium | reverse complement strand
TCTTTCCGCTGAATCTGCCTGAAGGAGACGCCGACTTCGCCCGGGTGGTGACCGATGCCCGCGGTCAGCCGCTGCGGGTATTCGCCGATGGCAATGGGGTATGGCGCTACCCGGTGACACACCAGCAGGTCTCAGACCGCTACCTGCAGGCGCTGCTCACCTATGAGGACCGTTGGTTCTGGCAGCATCCCGGCGTCAATCCGCTGGCGCTGGCGCGGGCGGCGCTGCAAAACTTCCGCCACGGCGAGCGGGTGTCGGGTGGTTCCACCCTGACCATGCAGGTGGCGCGCATTCTGCACCCGCATTCACGCAGCCTGGGCGGCAAGCTCCAGCAGATGCTGCGGGCGCTGCAGCTGGAGTGGCATCTGGACAAGGGCGAGATTCTGGATCTCTACCTTAATCGCGCGCCCTTTGGCGGCACCATTGAGGGCGTTGAAGCAGCCGCCTACACCTATCTCGGCAAGTCGGCCGATTATCTCAGTCACGGCGAAGCCGCGCTGCTGGCTGTGCTGCCGCAGGCGCCGAGCCGGCTGCGCCCCGACCGTCATCCACAGCGCGCCCGTCAGGCGCGGGACAAGGTGCTGTCGCGGATGGTGAGCCTCGGTGTGTGGAGTGCGGAACAATCTGAGGCGGCGCGGCAGGAAGCCGTGGTGGCCTTTCACCGGCAGCCGCCGATGCGGGCGCCGCTGCTGTCGCGGCGTCTACTGAATGAGAGTGACCAGCCGCTGATCAAAACGACCATCGACGGTGAACTGCAGCTTGCCGCCGAGGACTATGTGGCGCACTACGTGCGCCGGCTGCCACCCAGAACCGCGGCCGCGGTATTGATCGTCGACAATGACAGCATGGCGGTGAAAGTCTATGTGGGCACCGCGCAATTCGGCAATGCCGAGCGCTACGGCTACGTGGATATGGTGCGCGCCATACGCTCGCCGGGCTCGACCCTGAAACCGCTGCTGTACGGCCTGGCGCTCGACGATGGCCTGATCCACTCCCATTCCCTGTTAGCCGATGTGCCGCGCAGCTTTGGTAATTACCGCCCGGCCAATTTCAGTGAGGGGTTTAGCGGGCCGGTCAGCGCCGCCGAGGCCTTGCAGCGATCGCTGAACCTGCCGGCGGTCGATCTGCTGCAACGCTACGGTCCGCGGCGCTTTGTTTCACAGCTGAGCGGCGCGGGGCTGGATCTGCAGCTCAGCGGCGCGGAGGCGCCGGGGCTGGCGGTGATACTGGGTGGAGTGGGCAGCAATCTTGAGCAGCTGGTGCAGGGTTTTCGTGCCATTGGTGCCGGCGGCATGACCGCGCCGCTGCGCTTTCGTCGTGATGACCCATTGGCAGAGCGACGCCTGCTGTCGCCGGGCAGCGCCTGGGTATTGCATCGGCTGTTGCGGGATACGCCGCGACCCAACGCCCTGCGCACGCACCGCACCGTGGCGTCGGCGCGGCCCATCGCCTGGAAAACCGGCACCAGTTACGGCCATCGAGATGCCTGGGCACTGGGCAGCGATGGGCGCCATACAGTTGGCGTTTGGGTGGGGCGCCCGGACGGCAGCCCCATGCCTGGTCATTATGGCGCCCACACCGCCGGTCCGTTGCTGTTTGCTTTATTCGACCAGCTACCTGAGGCGGAGCCGCCGGCCATGCCCCGGTCTGTGCAGCCGCGGGTAATCTGCTGGCCCTGGGGTATAGCCGTCGAGGCCCAGCCGGAACCGTTCTGCCAGCAGCGCCATCAGGCCTGGATTGTAGCGGGACAGGTGCCGGCTACATTCCTGGACGCAAGCGACGAGACGATGGCTACCAATCCGCTAACTTTCTGGGTGGATCGCGCCAGTGGTCAGCGTGTTATGCGCCGTTGTGCTCCGGCGGAAATGACGGCACGCGAGGTAGCGTTGTGGCCGGCAGCACTGGAGCCCTGGGTGCCAAGGGCTTACCGCCGCGCGGGATTGATCCCGCCGCCGCACCCCGACTGTGGCGCTGCAACATTGTCCGGTGTGGGCCGTATACGCGTGGCGGATATCGAGGACGGAATCACCCTGAAGGCTGCGCCGGGTGCCGGGGCGCTGCCCAGCCTTCCGCTGATTGCCGAGGGCGGGGTGGGGCAGCGCTATTGGTATATCAATGGCCGCCCGCGCTACAGCGCCAGACCGGGGCAGGCGATTGTGCATCAATTTGCCAACACAGGGCGCTTCCAGTTGATGGTGATGGATTCGCAGGGATCACTGGATCGGGTGTCGCTGCAAGTGCTGCCCTGAGCGTAAACCGCTAGCCATTACTACGCAGCCCCAGCGATGCCTGTAACTGATTGCAGATAAACGGTAGGCAGCGGAATATCTGCTGTCGCTGTCGCTGTCGCTGTCGCTGTCGCTGCCTACAGTCTGTGTGGATCTAACGATTGGGCAAAGGCGATCGTGGCGGCTACGCTTATAGATGCACGCCACCGTACCGGCCGCTGCGCTGCTGAAGGGAATCAGCTATCTGGCCAAGGGATGCCAGGTGCTCAGAGTTGGTCACAAATGCCGGGGTGTTGTGCATTAGGTTCCACATGATCTTGTCGTTTGCCGGTTTCAGGGCGCTGAGCTTAGGTAGATTTAGCTATAGACCACGGTACTGAAATCGGAATAATTGGATACATGGGGGCGCGTCCGGGCTACCGGCGCGCAAGGCGGTCAACAGGACATTCCAATGGGCCTGCCAGGGGAAAACGGCGATGAAGAACACGCGGTAGAGCCGGACGTCAACCTGCTGCGCTATATCATCGTACCCGTACTGATCATTGCGCTTTTCGCACTGCTCATTGTTGCGCTGGTTCCCTCCGCACCTGTGCTGTTGCCATGGGAAGAGGTGGTGGCAGAGGTTTCGCTGCTGGTTGTCGTTTCCATTCCTACACTGTTCATATTCTGCTATCGACCGCTCAAGCGACAGTGCATCAAGCACCAGCAAGAGGTTGAAAAGCGTTCGCAGTTGCAATCTGACTTCCTTCGCCTTGCCTATTACGACAGCCTCACCCAACTACCCAATCAGCGTCAGTTTGAAGACATGGTCGACGATGAGTTGCGGGGCCTTTCAGGTGGCAATGACGCGTTCTCGGTCATTCTGATCAAAATTCGAAAGCTGTCCGAGATTAACGACGTGCTTGGCTACGAGGCCGG
>JBFHRT010000354.1:0-3148 GCA_041591575.1 Spongiibacteraceae bacterium | reverse complement strand
TGGCAGCGCGACACGCCGCCCTGGGCCGCCTGCAGCAGTGCCTGCAGGATGCGGCCGCGGTCGCCGTCTTCGGTCTGGTCCAGCTCGGCGCGCAGGGTGCTGGTGTCGCACTGGCGAATCAGCTCGCCGTCGCTGTCCAGCAAGCCCGCTTCCTCGCCGAAGGCGATCAGCTTGTCGGCGCCCAGCGCCACCGCGGTCTGGGCGGCGATGTCTTCCAGCGCCAGGTTGAACACCTCGCCGGTGGGTGAGTAGCCCAGCGGCGACAGCAGTACCACATGGTGCTGGGCCAGCAGCGCGTGGATGGCGCTGCTGTCGATGCGCCGCACCTCGCCGCTGTGGCCATAGTCGACGCCGTCCACCACGCCGATGGGCTTGGCGATGACGAAGTTGCCCGAACACACGCGAATGGCGGCGCCGTGCATGGGCGAGTTGGCCACCCCCATCGACAGCAGCGCCTCGATATGGGCGCGCAGCGAGCCGGCGGCGTCGGTGACGCAGCCCAGGGTGGCGGGGTCGGTGACGCGCAGGCCGCGATGAAACTGGCTGGCTATGCCGCGCTCGCGGGCGCGCTGCTCGATCTGCGGGCGCGCGCCGTGCACCAGCACCAGCTTGACGCCGAGGCTGTTGAGCAGGGCGATGTCGTGGACGATGTTGTCGAAATTGGGATGTGCGACCGCCTCGCCGCCGAACATCAGCACGAAGGTCTTGCCGCGGTGGGCGTTGATGTAGGGCGCCGAGTGGCGGAACCACTTGACGTAGTCAGTGTCGGACACGGCTGTCTCTGCCCCATGCGTATTGGAGGCGATGGCTTTCGGGCTATTTTGCTTGCAACGTCAAGGGGATACAAGCGCCTGCCGGTAGCAACCTTGGTTGCCGGCGGCGCCTGCCCTATCATCGTCACTGTCGAATGCCAGCCGGACCCCAGCGTGCCCGAATCTCCGTCACCGCCAACCGAAGCCCCCTTCGCCGATGAGGCCGCCTGGGAACAGGCGCTGGCGGTGCTGCTGGCGGACCACTTCGACGCCGCCCATGAGCGGGTGGACAGCGTCTACCGGCGCCATTTCGCCTCGCCGCGGGCGGTGCTGTCGCGCCACTGGCGCCAGCGCCGCGATGTGCCCAGGGACCTGGCCAATCTGCCGCGCCAGGCCTGGGGGCTGCTGCGGCGCGCCGCCGGGCGGGGGGCGGGACCGCGCCGCTACAGTGGCAAGGAGCGCGAGCTGGCGGCGGCCATCGCCGAGGAGCTGTTGGCGCTGCCGCAGCTGGAGCAGCAGCTGCTGGCACTGCTGCGCCGTCACCCGGGGCTGGACGAGGCGCTGGTGACGGCGCTGGGCGAGCAGCTGGCGCCCTATTCACCGGCGCGGGCGCGGCGCCGCATCGAGCGCGCGGTGCGCCGCCTGGGCGTCACCCAGGAGGGCGGCCGCGACGCGCTGATCTTTCTCGCCCTGGGGCTGGCCGGGCGCGCCTTCGGCGACAAGCTGCTGTTTGGTAGCGCGGCGGTGCTGGGGGCGGCGCTGGCCACCGGTTTCTACACCAGTCAGCAGTCTTTACTGGGCGGACTGTGGGTGAAGTGGTTCGGCGCCCCTGGCTGGGTCGGTGCCAGCGGCGCCGCCGGCGGTGTGCTGGTGGTGACACTGCTGGCGCCGGTGATCGCTCCCTTCGTGGAGTTGGGCGTCAATCGCCTGCGTGGACGCAAGCTGTTGCACCAACTGGTGGAGCAGGCCCGCGGTCGCTTGGTCAGCGGCGGCGATCCCTACCGGGTGGCGGGTTATCTCGGCAGCTACGTGCCGCTGCTGCCCGACCTGCTGGCAGCGCTGCGGGCGCTGCGCTAAGCGGGTTAATCATTCGCGCAAAAAAACCAGTGACAGGCCCCCGCTTTTGGTGAAAAATTCGCCATCCTCCGCGGAGTGCGCGCATGTCCATCCAGCCCCTGTTTCCCGAGTTCTTCGACGACGTCCTGCTCGACAGCATTGCTGACGCGCTGGAGCAGCGCGGCTATGTGAGCCTACCGGCGCTGCTGCCGCCGACGCTGGCAGAGGCGCTGTTCAGCCGCTGCCTCGGCTTAGACGGCGAGGATCTGCGCCGCGCCGGCATCGGCCGCGAGCAGGACTTTCAGCTCAACCGTTTTGTGCGCACCGACCGCATTCGCTGGCTGCAGCGCAGCGAGCCGGTGGAAGCCGAGTACCTGCGCTGGATGGAGCAGCTGCGGCTGGGGCTGAACCGGCGGCTGTTTCTGGGGTTATTCGACTACGAGTGCCACTTCGCCCGCTACGGCCGCGGCGACTACTACAAGCGCCATGTGGATGCCTTTCGCGGCGGCAGCAATCGGGTGCTGTCCACGGTGCTTTACCTCAACCCCGGCTGGAGCACTGCCGATGGCGGCGAGCTGCTGCTGTACGAGGGCGATTCCTGCGAGCCGCTGGAACGGCTGCTGCCGCTGTTCGGCAGTGCGGTGATCTTTCTCAGCGAGCGCTTTCCGCACGAGGTGCTGCCCGCCGGCCGCGAGCGCCACAGCATCGCCGGCTGGTTCCGGGTCAATGGCAGTCTTGGCGATGCCATTGATCCGCCGCGCTGAGAAACGCCGCTGGACGCCGGACGGGAGACGGGAGACGCTAGGCGTCGGCGGAGCGACGAAGCATCCCTGTAGCTGCGGCTTTAGCCGCACACGGGGCGGGGCGGTGATACCGAAATTGTGCGGCTAAAGCCGCACCTACGTACATAAGCCTTACAGACAAAAACGCCGGATCAGACCCTTGAGTAGGTCGATGGCGGGCTGCACCTGCTCCAGCGCCAGGTACTCGTCGGGCTGGTGGGCCTGGTCAATGGAGCCCGGCCCCATCACCACCGTCTGCATGCCCAGTGCCTGCAGGAAGGGGGCCTCGGTGGCGAAGGCCACCGACTCGGCGGCGTGGCCGCTGAGTTGTTCCACCGCCTGCACCAGCTCCGACTGCGCACTTTCCTCAAAGGGCAGTATCCCCGGCATCAGCGTGTGCAGCGCGATGGCGATGGCGCGGCGCTCGGCAACGGGCAGCAGTCGCGTTCGCAGCTCGGCGCGCAGCGCCTCGGGGTCCAGCCCCGGCAGCGGTCGCAGGTCGAACTGCAGCTCGCACTGGCCGCAGCTGCGGTTGGGGTTGTCGCCGCCGTGGATGCA
>JBFHRT010000353.1:0-3149 GCA_041591575.1 Spongiibacteraceae bacterium | reverse complement strand
GCCAGCCACTGCCAGGCCAGCAGCAACAGCGACCAGCTGAGCAGAAACGCCAGCGAGTAGGGGATCATCATCGCCATCAGTGTGCCAATGCCAGCGCGGCGGTCGTGCTGCTGGGCAAAGGCCACCACCACGCCGAAATAGGGCATCAGCGGCGTGATGATATTGGTGCTGCTGTCGCCGATGCGGTAGGCCACTTGCGCGGCCTCCGGGCTGATACCCAGCAGAAACAGCATGGGCACAAAAATGGGCGCAAACAGCGACCATTTGGCCGAGGCGCTGCCAATTAACAGGTTGATGCCGGCGCTGACAAAGACAAAGGCCAGCAACAGGCTGTGGCGGCTCAGCTCCAGTGCCGCCAGCCACTCGGCGCCGACGATGGCGAGTATCGCGCCCAGGCCACTCCAGGCGAAGTAATTGACGAACTGGGCGGCAAAAAACATCAGCACCAGATAACCGGCCATGCTCTGCATGCTCTGCTCCATGCCGCCTATCCAGTCGCCACTGCCGTGGTAGTGGCCAGACACCCGCCCGTAAACAATGCCTGCCAGCGCTGCATAAAGCGCAATCAGCGTGACAATGCCATTGAGAAAGGGGGAATTGATCAGGTCGCCCGTGGCGGGGTTGCGCAGCATGCCGCCCGGCAGCGTCGCCGCCAGCACCAGGCCCGCGAAGATGGCGGTAAACAACAACACCGCCCACAGTCCCCGGCGCTCGCCTGTCGTCAATGCCTCCTGCTCGGCCTCAGCCGTTGGCGCGCTACCTAGCCGCGGTTCAACCCAGCGCGCCGTGACCCAGCTGCCGACAACGGTGATCAGCAGCGTAGAAGCGATCATAAAATAGTAATTGTCGCTGGCGCTTACCGCCTGGTCGGCGGCCACCAGGGCAATGGCCTCGCTGGAGATGCCCGAAAGAATCGCATCAATGGGTCCCACCGCCAGGTTGGCGCTGAAGCCCCCGGACACCCCGGCGAAGGCGGCGGCAATACCCGCCAGTGGGTGGCGGCCGGCGGCGCGAAACGCCAGTGCCGCTAGCGGGATCAGCACCACGTAGCCGGAATCAGCGCCGAGGCTGGAGAGCACGCCGCTGAACACGATAACGGCGGTGAGCAGCCGGCTGGGGGCCTTGAGCACCAGCATCTTCAATACCGTGCCCAGCAGCCCTGCATGTTCGGCAATGCCGATGCCCATGATCGCTACCAGCACCGTGCCCACCGGGGCGAAGCCGACGAAATTGCTCACGGTATGGGTGAGCATCCAACGCAGGCCATCGCCAGACAACAGCGAGCGCGCCTGTAGCAGTTCACCGCTGCCAGGGTGGCTGGCACTGGCACCGGCCCAGCTGCACAATGCTGAAATGGCAACGATCAGCGCACACAGCCATACAAACAGCAGAGTGGGGTGGGGCAGTCGGTTACCGAGCTGCTCGATACGGGTGAGCCAGGACGATGCAGAGGGGCTGGAAGACATAGGGCTGTTGTTCTTATCTCTGAGGATGGAAGGTGCTCTCCGGGGCTGCGCTCGCAACACGAAACAGCGGCGGTAAACCCACATTATCGGCGCGCAACGAAACAGCTGTCCATAATGGTTACGGAACTGTCAGGCTGTGTCATTGCTTTGTGACGGCCAACTGACTAAGGTCGCCTTTCCTTGTGCAAATGCTGCCACTACAGACTAGAGAAGTATCTCGTGACCGACGCCCCAGCAGAAAAGATCACACCACCGTTTTCCGCCATGCTCAGCCTGTATTTTGGCATGGTGACCATTGGCATGGGCCAGACCGTGGTGTTTGCGGTGATTCCCATGCTGGGGCGGGAATTGGCGCTGCATGAGCTGGTTTTCACCATTCCATTGCTGGGCCTGCAGTTCGAACCGCGGGAAATGGCCATTACCAGCCTGTCGGCGCTCACCGCGCTGGTATTTGCCCTGGCCGCGCCCATGTGGGGGCGCCTCAGCGATCGCTACGGCCGCAAGCCCATTATCATCACCGGTCTGCTGGGCTACACCGTCGGCACCCTGGCCTTCAACTCCGCGGCGTGGCTGGGTCTGGCGGGGCTGTTCGGCGGTGTCGCCTTTTATATGCTGTTGATCCTGACCCGCGTCTTTCATGCCACCATCATGTCGGCGACCCATCCGGCGGCATCGGCCTATATTGTCGATGTCACCGCGCTGCATGAACGCACCAAGGGCATGGGGCGTATGGCGGCCTTCAACCAGATTGGCACCATGGTGGGGCCGGCGCTAGCCTGGTTTGTGTCGGTGAGCTTTTTAGCACCCATGTACCTGCAGGCGGCCATCACGTTGATTGCCGCGGTTCTGGTGTGGCGCCACCTACCGGCCACCGCCGTGCAGCCGCAGCAGCGCGGCGCCAAGCGGCTGCGCTATTTCGACCCTCGCTTCCGTGCCTTTGTGCTGCTGGGCTTTTGCACGTTTACGCTGATGGGCGTGGTGCAGCAGACGCTGGGCTTTTATTTTCAGGACACCCTTGACCTAACCACTGTGCGCGCCACGCAGATGTTCTCGACCGCCATGGTGGTGTCTTCAGCAGCGATGCTGGTGGCCCAGCTAGGCGTGGTGCAGCGCTTCAGCGGCCACCCCATGCGCCTGCTGCGCTACGGCTTGCCGTTCACGCTGTTTGGCTACCTGCTGCTGGCCAATGCCACCACCTTCGGCCTGCTGATGACCGCAATGGCATTATTCGGATTTGGCATGGGCATTGCCGGCCCCGGCTATTCGGTCAGCGCCACGCTCGAGGTCGAGCCTCACGAGCAGGGCTCGTTGGCCGGCGTGTTGGGCTCGGCGGCGGGCATGGGCTTTGTGGTGGGGCCGCTGCTGGGAGGCTATTTATATCGCATCTCGCCCAGTTACCCTTATTGGTTTGCGGCCGTTGCCCTGGCGGTGCTGATCGTTTTCGTGTGGAAGATGAAACCCCGGGCGCTGCGGCAACAATGACAAGGGCGGTGGCGCGGCGAGCCACCACGATCGATCAAAAAACAGACAACTTTTTTCAGCGCAGATGGTAGTGGGCTCCGCGGCGAAACACACAGACTTATCCACAGACTTGTGCACCGATTCTGGGGAAAACTTTCTGTCACAAACGACGCGAGCTGTGTATAAAACGTGACAGGGGCTAGCCAACAACCGCCCTATTTC
>JBFHRT010000352.1:0-3161 GCA_041591575.1 Spongiibacteraceae bacterium | reverse complement strand
GCCGACGGCAACGGCCGTATCCGCTGGCGCCAGTGCCGCTGGCAGCCCTGAGCCAATCCGTTCAAGCGCCCCTATTCATTTCAGGCTGTGCCTTCTGCCTCTTTATCCACTGGCAGGTGGTCGGCATCGTCACCACCCCAGGGCGCCACCTTGAACAGCATCAGCATGCCGGGCACGGCGATGACTGTGCACAGCAGGAAAAAGGCCGTCCAGCCGGTCTGCTCGACGATAAAGCCGGTGGTAGCGTTGGCAAAGGTGCGCGGCAGCGCTGCCAGCGCGGTAAAGAGCGCGAACTGGGTCGCCGCATAGGCAGGCACGGTGGCGCGGGCGATAAAGGCGGTGAAGGCCGCAGTGCCCAGTCCCACCCCCAGGTATTCGAAGATGATCACCGCCGCCAGCAGCATGCGGCTGGGTCCGACTTCCGCCAGCAGCGCGAAGCCGAGGATACTGACCACCTGCACCACCCCGAACAACCACAGCGCGCGGTTGATGCCGAGGCGGATCATTACCACACCACCTACCAGACCGCCGACAATGGCCGCGGTCAGTGAGGAAAACTTGGCGATGGTGCCGATCTCAGTCAACGAAAAGCCGATATCTATATAAAACGGCGTCGACAGCGCCGTGGCCATATTGTCGCCCAGCTTATACAGGAACATAAAGGCGAGAATGGCCAGCGCCGAGCGCCAGCCGCGACGCTGCAGGAATTCAGTAAAGGGCTCCACCACCGCCTGACGCAGGCTGCGCGGTGCCCGCGGCGCCATCACCGCCTCTTCAATCCACAGCGTCATGCCCACGCCGATCAGCATAAAGCCGGCGATCACCACAAACACGGTGCTCCAGGGCAGGTAGTCCCCCAGCGCCACACCCAGTGCGCCGGGCACCAGTCCGGCCAGGCGGTAGGCCTGCACATGCAGCGAGTTGCCCAAACCCAGTTCGACATTGGGCAGCAGCTCGCGCCGGTAGGCATCCAATACCACGTCCTGACTGGCGCTGAAAAAGGCCACCGCCGCCGCCAGGTAGGCTACCAGCCACACCGACACCTGCGGGTTGATAAAGCCCAGCGCCGCCATCGAGCCCAGCAGCGCCAGCTGGGTCAGCAGCATCCAGCCACGCCGGCGCCCCAAAAAGGGCAGCTGGTAGCGGTCCATCAGCGGCGCCCACACAAACTTCCAGTTATAGGGAAAGCCCACCAGCGCAAATAGACCGATTTCCGCCAGGCCCACGCCCTCGCTGCGCAGCCAGGCCGGCACCAGCTGCAACAGCAGGTACAGCGGCAGGCCGGATGAAAAGCCGGTGAGCAGGCAGATGAACATGCGGCGGTTGTAGACCGCCGCCCAGATATCGGCCCAGTTGTGGCGCGAAGACATAGAAAAACCTGTGACGAGGTGGCTGGCTAGTTTTGGCAATATCCGGCGAATTTGCAACAATGGCAGCCCGCACTACATCACAGCTGTCGGCATCTATGGATTACCTGATCGAGGTCCGCGACCTGCGCAAACACTACGGCTCACTGCGCGCCGTCGACGGTATCAGCTTCGGCATTCGCCCCGGGGTGTGCTTCGGCCTGCTGGGCCCCAACGGCGCCGGCAAGTCCACCACCATCGAGATGATTGAGGGCATCAAACAACCCTCCAGCGGCGAGATTTTCTACCGCGGACGGCACCGCGACGCCGATTTCGCTCAGCACTGCGGCATCCAGTTCCAGTCAACCGCCCTGCCCGACTACCTGACCGTCAACGAGGTGCTAAAGCTGTTTGCCAGCTTTTACCGGCGCCATCTGCCCATAGACTCGCTGGTGACACTGTGCGACCTGGGTGAATTCTGCGACCGCGAGGCCAATAAACTGTCGGGCGGCCAGAAGCAGCGCCTGCTGCTGGCACTGGCGCTGATCAACGACCCGGAAATTGTGTTTCTCGACGAGCCCACCACCGGGCTGGACCCGCAGTCGCGGCGCCGCTTCTGGCAGCTGATCGACACCATCAAGCAGCGTGGCAAAACCGTGGTGCTCACCACCCACTACATGGACGAGGCCGAAAGCCTCTGCGACGAGCTGATCATCATCGACCACGGCCGCATTATTGACCAGGGCTCGCCGCAGGCGCTGCTGCACAAGCACCTGCCCCACAAGCTGGTGCACCTGGAGCCCAATGGCGACGGCCTGGACACCGCGCATATCAGCGGCGAGGTCACCCACAGCAACGGCCACCTCTGCATCGAGACATTATCGGTAGAGCAGACCGTGCAGGAACTGATCGGCCAGCGCGCCGACCTGTCCAGCCTGCGGGTGCAGAACCCGACGCTGGAAGACCTGTTTATCAAACTCACCGGCCACGCCCTGCGCGACTGACGGAGCACATATGAAGCGATTCTGGGCCCTGCTGAAGGCACGTAATCTGGAGTTCCTGCGCGACCGCGCCGCCCTGGCCTGGGCTTTCGTGTTTCCGCTGCTGGTGATTGTCGGCTGCGCCCTGGCCTTCTCCTCTCCCGATACCCACATCGTCAAGGTGGGCCTGTCCGGCGATACCGACCAGCTGCGCCAGCTCGCTTTCACCGACCAGCCCTATGTGGAGGCGGTGGACTACCCGCAACTAGAGCGCGCCCTCAACCGCGTGCGCCACCACCAGCTGGACCTGGTACTGGAGGCCGACGGCGGCCTGCGCTACTGGGTCAACCCGGAATCCAGCAGCAGCGCCGCAGCGCGGGACCTGCTGCGGGCCGCACACGGCGATGCCGACCTGGTCGAGGCGCAGCTCAGCGGCCGCGCGGTGCGCTATGTGGACTGGGTGATGCCCGGCGTGCTGGCCATGAACATGATGTTTGGCTCGTTGTTCGGGGTCGGCTACGTGATCGTGCGCTACCGCCAGAACGGCGTGCTCAAACGCCTGCAAGCAACACCGGTGAGCGCCATCCAGTTTATCAGCGCGCAACTGGTATCGCGGCTGCTGATTGTGGTGCTGGTCAATGCGCTGATTTTCGTTGGCTGCGACTGGTGGCTGGACCTGGTGGTGCTGGGCAGCAGCTTCAACCTGTTAGCAGTGGCCGTACTCGGCGGCCTGTCGATGGTGGCGCTGGGACTGATGATCGCCTGCCGCACCGGCAGCGAGGAACTGGCCGGCGGCATGCTCAACGCCTCCACCTGGCCCATGCTGTTCCTGTCG
>JBFHRT010000351.1:0-3161 GCA_041591575.1 Spongiibacteraceae bacterium | reverse complement strand
GCCACACCCGGCTGTCGGCGCTGGAGCGCTACCACCTGGCGCAGCTGCCGCCGCTGATCCGCAAACTGGCGAAAAAACTGGCCGCCCGCCACCGCCGCCGCCGGCGCGTCGACCGCCGCGGCCGACTGGACATGGGCAAGACCCTGCGCCGCAACCTGGCCTACGGCGGCGTGCCCTTTCACACCTACTGGAAGCAGACCCGCCGCGAGCAGCCCAAAATTTATGTGCTCTGCGATATCAGCGGCTCGGTGGCCATCTATTCGCGCTTTCTGCTGCTGTTTCTGTACAGCCTCAGCGAGGTGATGCCGCGCATCCGCAGCTTTGTGTTCTCCAATCGTCTGGCGGAGGTCAGCGAGCTGTTCGAGCGCCTGCCCACCGAACAGGCCATCGAGACCGCCCATCAGCGTTACGGCATGGGTTCCAGCGACTACGGCTCCACCCTGCACGCCTTTGGCGAGTCTTGCCTGGGGCAGCTCGACAGCAACAGCACGGTGATCATCCTCGGCGACGGCCGCTGCAACGGCGGCGACACCGGGCTGGCCACCCTGCGCAAGGTTTACCACCGCGCCAAGCTGGTACTGTGGTTCAACCCGGAACCCGAGAGCCACTGGAACACCGGCGACTCGGAAATCCGCCGCTTTCAGAGCGCCTGTCACTTTGTGACCGAGTGCAACTCGCTGGCCAAGCTGGAGCGGCTGCTGGACCAGCTGCTGACCCAGCTGCGCTGAAAAAGTAGGTGCAACTTTAGTCGCACAACAGCTAGGGCGACGATGCCAACTTGCGGCTGAGCCATGTGCGACTGTAGTCGCAGCTACGCGTAAAAACGGCATAGCAGCAAGCATCCGTCTGCGGCACTCTCTGTTATGCTTGGCGCCGGTTTAATCGATGAGTTCAGCCATGCAGAAATTCAATCGCTTCGTGCGCCAGTCGGTGATCGGCGGCGTGCTGGTCATCGCCCCCATCGTCATTCTGTTGCTGGCGCTGCGCTGGGCGGTAGACGTTATCCGCGAGCTGATCGCACCGCTGACGGCGCCGCTGGTGACACTCACCGGCGCGCCGGCACTGGCGGTGGACGCGTTGGTGCTGATACTGATCTTTTTCGGCTGCTTTCTGGTCGGCACCATTGTTACCACCCGCGCCGGCCAGTGGCTGCAGAGCAATGTCGACAGCCGTCTGGAAAAGATGACACCCGGCTACCGGCTGGTGCGCGATGTACTCAAGCAGGTGCTGGGCGGCCAGGAATCCTCCCCCTTCGCCCGCGGCGAGGTGGCGCTGGTGCGCCTGTTCGGCCGCGACTGTGCCACCACCGCCACCGCCATCGTTACCAGCCGCCACCCCAGCGGCTGGTACACGGTGTTTCTGCCCACCGGCCCCAACCCCACCTCGGGCCTGATCTACCACCTGCCGGGGGATTGCGTGGAGCTGCGGCCGGATATCAAGATGGAAGCCGCCTTCAAATCCATCATTGCCTGCGGCGCCGGCTCTGCTGAACTGTTCACAATTCCACCAATCACCGCTGATTAAATGTGTTATAAGTAAAGAACCTGCAACATCCACCCGCTGGCGGGGAGGATCTGCCATGTTCGAACGTCGTAAAAAAAGCCGCTTTTCCCGGCGCTTCCCGGTTTTTGTCGAAATCAGCAGCCGCGGCGCCGCCGGCGACTATCCACGACGGCAGATCATCAAGGGCTACACCACCGACATCTCCCGTTTCGGCTTCCAGCTGGTCACCAGCCGCCGCCTGCAAAGCAACGCGCAACTGCGGCTGTATATGCTCAACAACACAGAGCACCCGCTGGACCTGCTGGGCGAAGTGCGCTGGCTTACCCAGGACAGCGACCACTGGCGCATCGGCTTCGAGCTGATGGACGCCCGCGGCACCGACTACCTGCTGTGGCAGAACGATATCAGCCGCGCCTCGCTGGATTTAGTCGCCGTGCCCGCCACCGGCAAGGCCGGCGCCTGAGGCCTACTCACCGCAAACAGCGGCAATCTGCAAAGTTATTAGTTTGTAACTTTTAACTTAAACTGTGATTTGGCTCACGGTTTTGCGCCGCCATTGGCCTATGCTGGCAATCGCCCGGCTCACAGGGAGACGTGTCCAGGCTTGGTGTAGCGCCCGATGTGGAAGCCCGGCTCTACACTGGCGCTGGTGGTGCCGCAGTGTGTGCGGCCGCCGCAGCGGGTCGTCTCCAGTGAAACGGTAGCCCGGCGCGTATCCCCACGCGCCTCACTGACAGAGATATGGAGATCGGCATGAATAACAACAACAAACCCCTGGCCATCGCGCTGCTGTGCAGCCTGTCGGCACCGGCATTATCGCTGGACATCCTACTCACCAACGACGACAGCTACACCGCCCCCGGCATCAATATCCTCTACGACACCCTGGTGGCCGCCGGCCACAACGTGACCCTGGTGGCGCCCAAGGAAAACCAGTCGGGCAAATCCATGAGCTTCAACACCGACGTCGGCGCCGCGGTCGAGGTGGTGAATTACGACGCCGGCAAGTGGTTCGTAGACGGCACCCCGGTGGACTGCGTCAGCGCCGGCCTGGATATGATCCTGGCGGACAATCCGCCGGACCTGGTGGTCTCCGGCGCCAACTTTGGCGAAAACGTGGGCACCCTGACCCACCACTCGGGCACCGTTGGCGCCGCGCTGGAAGCGCTGCAACGCGGAGTGCCCGGCATCGCCGTCAGCGTCGGCCTGAATCTGGAGGCGCTGCAGAGCGGCGATCCACAGGCGCCGCTGTATACCATCAACGCCATGGATGACGCCGCGGCCTTCACCGTGCAGGTAATCGCGCAGCTGGAAGCCGGCGAGCCGCCCAGCTGGTGCCAGTGGTATCCCGAGGCCAGCGAATGTCAGGGCGGCGACGGCCTGGCGCTGCCCGATGGCGTCGGCATCAACATCAATTACCCGCCGAAAGAAGCCCACGAGGTGGCCGATGTCGCCAAAGTGAAAGTCAGCAGCTGGACGCCCTTCGACCTCACCATCAGTGCCGACGAAAACGGCAACGCCGTGGTCAGCGCCCGCCAGACCGGCGCGCCCTCGGGTTCGCAGCTGTATGAAGATGCGGTGCTGCTGACCCAGGACTACGTCACGGTGTCGCCGATTCGCGCCAATATGAACGTGGATGACGACGACTTCGCCGCGGT
>JBFHRT010000350.1:0-3161 GCA_041591575.1 Spongiibacteraceae bacterium | reverse complement strand
CTGTTTTTGTGTTGTCGGGCTGGTGTGCGTCGACAACAGGTAGCCGGGTAACGGAGGTAAAAGGCGGTGACAGCGAAATCCGAGACATCCATGAGTGTGGCTAACAGCAAACCGGCGCTAACGCGGCAGGTCGTTGCGCGTATCGGTCTGGGTTTAGCGGCGGCGGCCGGCTCGCTGGTGGCGGGTTTGTTGCTGCTGCAGTCCTGGGGCGAGGGCGAGGCCGGTTTGCTGATAGCGCCGTTTGGCGCCAGCTGTGTGCTGTTGTTCGCTGCTCCCCAGAGTCCCTTTGCCCGCTACCGCAACGTGGTGCTGGGTTATGTGGTCAGCACCCTGTGCGGGCTGCTGGCCACCGCGCTGCCGGATTTTCACGGTGCCACCGCAGTGCTGGCCATGGCCTGCGCAGTCGGTCTGATGGCGGCGCTGGATGTGGTGCATCCGCCCGCCGGTGCCATGCCGGTGCTGGTGGTGGCCAGCGCCTCACCCTGGAGTTTCCTGATCAACCCCACCCTGGCCGGGGTGCTGGTACTGCTGGCGGTGGCCTGGTTTTACCGGCAACTGCCCCGGCTTTTTGCATACTTCGCCTCCACTGGGGGCGTGCCCCCTGAAACCTTTCCCTCAGAAACCTTTCCCTCAGAAACCGTTCCCTCAGAAACCGTTCCCTCAGAAACCAAAGGAGTAGGACAATGAAACTGTATGACTTCCCGCTATCCGGCAATGCCTACAAGGCGCGCCTGATGCTGGCGCTGGCTGGCATCGACTACCACAGTCAGGTGGTGAATCTCGGCGCCGGCGAGCAGCGCAGCGCCGACTTCCTGAAACTAAATCCAGCCGGCCAGGTGCCGGTGCTGCAAGACGGCGACACGGTGGTGGCCGGCTCCCGCGGCATTCTCGAATACCTGGCCGGCCGCTATGCGCCTGAGTATCTGCCGGAGGACACCGCCGAGCGAGCTCAGGTAGTGGAGTGGCTTTGCTTTGTCGCCGCCAGGATCGACCCCGGTCTGAGCACCGCGCGGCTGATCAAGCTATTCAATGCAGAGCGTGACTATGCTGCGGCCGAAGCGGTGGCGCTGGCTTCACTGCTGGAGCTGGAAGAGCGGTTGTGTGGACGGGAGTGGCTGGTGGGCGCGGCGCCGTCTATCGCCGACATCGCCGTTTACCCCTACGTGCGCCACGCCGAGGATGGCGACATCGCGCTGGATGCGCATCAGTATCCCAACGTCTGCGCCTGGCTGTTGCGGCTGGAGAGCCTGCCAGGCTATGTAGCGATGGCAGCCTGACGGCCGGTCTCCGACAACTTGCGAAAGGAGGCCCAAAGGGCCTCCGGGAGCATCCTGTGATTGATTTATACAGTGCCGCCACGCCCAATGGTTGGAAGGTGTCCATCGCCCTGGAAGAGATGGCGCTGCCCTACCAGTTGATTCAACTGGACCTGCAGGCGGGCGAGCAAAAGCAAGCGGACTACCTGCGTATCAATCCCAATGGCCGTATTCCGGCAATCGTGGATAGGGGTAACGATAACTTTGCCGTGTTTGAGTCGGGTGCCATTCTGACTTACCTGGCCGAGAAAACCGGTTTACTGTACCCGCAGCACCCCAGGCAGCGCTCGCAAGCGCTGCAGTGGCTGATGTTTCAGGTGGCTGGTATTGGACCCATGCAGGGCCAGCTCAACGTCTTTAGAAACTACTTCCCCCAACAGCTGCCGGCGGCCATCGCGCGCTACCACAAGGAAACGCGACGCCTGTACCAGGTGCTGGAAACTCGCCTGCAGCGGGTGCCGTATCTCGCCGGCGACTACAGTATTGCCGATACTGCCACTTTCCCCTGGGTGCGCGCCCACGCCTGGGCCGGCGTCGATATCGACGATCTGCCGGCACTACAGCGCTGGCTGACGGCCATCGAAGCGCGGCCGGCGGTGCAGCGCGGATTGCAAACGCCGGCGCCAATGGCAGCGGAGCGCCGCCAGGCCCTGGCGCGCAGTATGACCACGGCCTGAGAGCCATCACTATCACAAGGAGTAAGTCATGCCGTATGTGAACATCAAGGTCACTGACGAGGCAGTCAGCCTGGAACAGAAGTCGGCATTGGTTGCCGGTGTCACCGAACTGCTGGCCACAGTGCTCGGCAAGGAGCCGGCCACCACCTTCGTGGTGATCGACGAGGTGGCGCTGGACAACTGGGGTGTCGGCGGCCTGCCGGTGGCTGAATACCGGGCGCAGCGGGCCGGGAGTGAATGATGAAAGCTGGCTGGCGATTTGCGCATTCGCCCTTCCATCCTGGCGAGCAGCGCCTGCAGACGCAGGTGGGTGCGCGCGAGGAAGTGGAAGGCCGTGGCCGTCGTGTCATCCGCGACTACTTGCCGCAGCAGCATCGGGAGTTCTACGCCGGGCTCAGCTACCTGTTGCTGGCAGCGGTCGACGCCGAAGGCCACCCCCGCATCGCTTTTGCCTGGGGCGAGCCCGGCTTCGCCCATAGTTCCGAGCCGGGGCTGTTGCGCATTTGCTGCGGTCCCTGGCTGAGTCCCGCTTTCGAGGCACTGCTGCGACCGGGGGCAAGCCTGGGTGCACTGGGTATCGATTTGGGCAGCCGCCGTCGCAACCGCGTCAACGGCCGCCTGCTATCGTTGGACGAAGCTGGATTGACCCTGGCTGTGGCGCAAAGTTTTGGCAACTGTCCCAAGTACATTCAACGACGGCAGCCGCTGCCGCGTTCCCAGGGTGATGGCGGCGATGACTATTCCGCGGCGGCCATGGACGCGCTGATCGACGGCGCCGACACCTTTTTATCGCCACCGCCGTCAGCGGCGAGGCTGCCGCCATGACGCCGGTGGCGGGGGTGGATATGTCTCACCGCGGCGGCCGCCCAGGCTTTGTGCGCCGCCGCGGCGATACCCTGGTGTTTCCCGATTTTGCCGGCAACCGCCACTACAACACCCTGGGGAATCTGCTGCTGAATCCGCAGTTGGCATTATTGTTTATCGACTTTGAAAGTGGGCACTTACTGGAAGTTCAGGGCCGCGCGGCAATGCTGCACGACTCCCAGGCCTTTGGCGGCTACCCTGGCGCCGAGCGCTTCGTCACCGTGGAAGTGGAGCGCCGCGCTGTCATCGGTCGCCTGCCCTGGCGCTGGTCGCTGCTGGATCTGTCACCGGCACTGCCGGCGGG
>JBFHRT010000349.1:0-3164 GCA_041591575.1 Spongiibacteraceae bacterium | reverse complement strand
GTGCGCGAGCACCTGGCCAAGCTCGATCGCGGCCTGCAGTCGCTGCGGGTGGTGAGGGATGACAAGCGGTCGGACGCCTGACGCCGGAAGTCTGCCGCAAACGGCGCAGATTTGGAGGATCTCCAGGGGGTGCACGTTGACCCGCGCTTGGTGCCATCGCGCCCAACGCCAGCAGCGCTTATGCCGGCCTACGGGGCGGACGGCGCGCGCGCAACTCACGCGCCGCAATTTCCGAGCGTGCTTTTATCGTTTAGCGCCCGACGTCAGACTTCAGACGTCCGACTGACTTCACACCTGCGCATACTCGGTGCGCTGCCCCAGCCAGCGATCGATCAGCGGCTGCACGTTCTCGGGGTGCTCGCGCTGCAGTTGCTGGGCGCAGTCGCGCACCGCATCCAGTAAATCATCATCGCGCTGCAGGTCGGCGATGCGCAGCTGCATCAGCCCGGTCTGGCGGGTGCCCAGCACCTCACCGGGGCCGCGCAGTTCCAGGTCGCGCTCGGCGATGACGAAGCCGTCGCTGCTCTCGCGCAGGGCGCGCAGGCGTTCGCGGCCAGTGCGCGACAGCGGCGTCTGGTACAGCAGCACGCAGTGGCTGGCCAGGGCGCCGCGGCCGACGCGGCCGCGCAGCTGGTGCAGCTGGGCCAGCCCCAGGCGCTCGGCGTTCTCGATGATCATCAGGCTGGCGTTGGGCACGTCGACCCCCACCTCGATCACGGTGGTGGCCACCAGTAGATCCAGCTCGGCGGCCTTGAAAGCGGCCATTACCGCAGCTTTCTCGGCGGCTTTCATGCGCCCATGTACCAGTCCCACCCGCAGTTCCGGCAACGCCTCGCTCAGCGACTGCCAGCTGGCCTCGGCGGCCTGGGCCTGCAGTTTCTCCGACTCCTCGATCAGGGTGCATACCCAGTAGGCCTGCTGGCCGCTGCGGCAGACCTCGCGCACCCGGGCGACGACATCGTCGCGGCGACCATTGGCGATCACCGCGGTGTTCACCGGCGTGCGCCCCGGCGGCAGTTCGTCGATTACCGAGGTGTCCAGGTCGGCGTAGGCGGTCATCGCCAGCGTACGCGGAATGGGGGTGGCGGTCATGATCAGCTGGTGCGGTTGCTCGCCCTTCTGACGCAGCGCCAGACGCTGGTGCACACCGAAGCGGTGCTGTTCGTCGACAATGGCCAGCCCCAGCCGCGCAAACTGCACCTCCTCCTGGAACAGGGCGTGGGTGCCCACCGCCACCGGCGCGCGGTGCTCGGCGATGGCCGCCAGCTGGGCGGCGCGGGCCTTGCCCTTGAGCTTGCCCGCCAGCCAGGCCACCTCGATGTCCAGCGGCGCCAGCCACTGGCTGAAATTCTGATAGTGCTGCTCGGCGAGGATTTCGGTGGGCGCCATGATCGCCACCTGGTAGCCGCTGGCCACCGCGCGCAGCGCCGCCAGCGCCGCCACCACGGTCTTGCCGGAGCCGACGTCGCCCTGCACCAGGCGCAGCATCGGAGCGCGGCCGGCCAGGTCGCGGCGGATTTCGGCCGCCACCCGGCGCTGGGCGCCGGTGAGCGGGAAGGGCAGGGCGGCGACAAAGGCGCGCTCCAGTTCGGGCGGGCCATCCAGCGCCGGCGCGCCCTGGCTGCGCAGCTGCTCGCGCAGTTGCTGCAGCGCCAGGTTGTGGGCCAGCAGTTCCTCGAATGCCAGTCGCCGCTGGCTGGGGTGGCGGCCCTCGGCCAGCTGTGACAGCGCCGCGTCCGGTGGCGGTCGGTGCAGGAAACTAAGTGCCTCGGCCAGCGCTATATCCGGGCAGGGCCAGGGCGGTCGCTCGAGCCACTCGCTGACGCGGCCGCGCTGCAGCCGGTCCAGCGCCTGGTCGCAGAGCTTGCGCCAGCTGGTCTGGGAGATGCCCTCGGTGCTGGGGTAAATCGGTGTTAGGCATTCTTCTACCGCCGCTGAGTCGTCGCCGTCCAGCACCCGGTACTCTGGGTGGTACAGCTCCAGGCCGCTGCTGCCGCGGCGGGCCTCGCCGAAGCAGCGCAGTCGCGCGCCGCTGCGCAGCTGCTGCTTCTGTGCGGCATTGAAGTGAAAAAAGCGCAGGGTGATGCTGCCGCTACCGTCGCGCAGCCGGCACACCAGGCTGCGGCGGCGGCCGTAGGCGATGTCGGCGGCGAGAATTTCGCCCTCTATCACGGCGTCAACGCCCAGCTGCAGGGCGCCGATGGGGGTGATACGGGTGCGGTCCTGGTAGCGCAGCGGCAGATGGAACAGCAGGTCTTGCACGGTGGCGATGCCGTAGTCGCGCAGGCGCGCGGCCATGCGCGGTCCGACTCCGCGCAGCGCCTCCACCGGCAGCTGTTGCAGCGCCTCGGTCACAACGCGGCGGCGGGCGGTGCCACTGCCCGGACCGACTGGCTGACCACGTCGACGGCGCCGTGGCGGGGGAAGCTGGCGCGCCAGGCCAGTGCCACTGTGCGCGTCGGTGCCGGCTCGGCAAAGGGCCGCACCACCAGCGCGCCCTCGCCGTAGGGCGCGGTCTGCGCCGCCGACAGCGGCAGAATGGTGATGCCCAGCTGGGAAGCCACCATGTGCTTGAGGGTTTCCAGCGAGCTGCCCTCGACCACTGACTGCAGCTGCAGGCCGTCGGCCCGCGCCAGTGACTGTCCCAACCCGGGACAGGCCGCCAGCACCTGCTCGCGAAAGCAGTGGCCTTCACCCAGCAGTAGCACCGACTGCGCGGCAAGTTCGTCAGCGCCGATGGTCTCGCGCTCGGCCAGTGGGTGATCCCGCGGCAGCAGCACCACGAAGGGCTCCTCGTACAGCGGTTGGGTGACCACATCGGGCTCGGTGAAGGGCAGGGCGACGATGATTACGTCCAGCGCACCGCTGCGCAGCTTCTCGCGCAGCACCGCAGTGAAATTCTCCTCGATATACAGCGGCATGTTGGGAGCCTGGCGGCGCAGCTCGGGTACGCACAGCGGGAACAGATAGGGGCCCACGGTGTGGATGGCGCCGAGGGCCAGCGGGCTGCCCAGCGGGTCACGGCCCTGGTCGGCCAGCTCGCGGATGCGCCCGGCCTGCTCCAGCACGGTCTGGGCCTGGGCCACAATCTGCTCGCCGATCTCGGTGCTGCGCACGCGGCCGCGGCTGCGCTCGAATAGCGCCACCCCCAGCTCCTCCTCCAG
>JBFHRT010000348.1:0-3165 GCA_041591575.1 Spongiibacteraceae bacterium | reverse complement strand
GGCGATATTGATAATGCTGCCGCGACGCTCACTGTTGATCATCGCCTGCACCGCCTCACGACAGCCGTAGAAGGTGCCATTGAGATTGATATCCAGCACCCGCTGCCAGCCGTGATCTTCCATATCGATGATATGGTCGGCATAGACGGTCGGCGCTTCGCCCCGGGCCAGCTGCGCGTTGCGCAGGGCCAGTCGCTGCTGATACTCCTCGAAGCCATCACCCGCTGCGGTGCCGATGCCGGCGTTGTTTACCGCCACATCCAACGCACCAAAAGTATCCACCGCTGTTTTAAACAGGTTGGTTACTTCCACGCTGTCGGCCACGTCACAGGGTTCGGCCAGCACCTTGCCGCCGGCCTGCTCGATCAGCGCGCGGCTTTCTGCCAGCGCCTCTTCGCTGATATCGGAAATCACCACCGCGGCACCCTCCGCCGCCAGCCGCACGGCGATGGCACGACCAATGCCCTGTGCCGCGCCGGTCACCACGGCGACTTTACCAGCCAGTCGCTCAGACATAGCTCCAGCTCCTCCGCTGTCTTCGTATAAGCCTGAACTGACTATAGACGCCGCAAGCGTGCATTTAAATGATTGTCTTCGCACCCATAGCGTGCAAATATGCGCTCATGAACTGGGACGATTTGCGTTTTTTCCTCGCGGCTGTGCGCGCCCGCACCTATTCCGGCGCCGCCGCCGAGCTGGGCGTCAACCGCACCACGGTGGCCCGCCGCGTCGGCCAACTGGAGCAGAGCGTAGGCAGGGCGCTGTTCAGTTTCAGCGGCAACCACTACCAACTCACCCCCGCCGGCGAGGAGCTATATCAGCACGCCCGCGAACTGGAACACTTTGTCGGTGGCCTGGAAGGCAAACTTGGGCTGGAAGAAGAGCAGCTCAGCGGCCAGCTGCGTATTGCCGCGCCGCTGGGGCTGGGGCCGGAGTTTGTGCCGGAACTGGCGGCGCTCTCCAGCACGTACCCGCAACTACAGTGGGAACTGGTCAACGCCCTGGACCCCATTGCCAGCCTCAGCCAGCGCAAGGCCGACGTCGCCATCGCCGTCAGCAACCACTGTCCCGCCCACCTCAAGGGGCATTACCTCGGCGAACTGCAGCGGGCGATTTACGCCAGCAAGGGCTACCTCAAGCGCGTGGCCGCCGACGCCGAACTGGCACAGCACCACTGGATAGGCTGGGGGCGGGATCTGGCGCAGTCGCAGGCGGCCAAGTGGATGAGCGCCAATCTGCCAGCCACGGTGCAGCGGCCCGCCGAGGTGAATTCCTGGCAGGCACTGAAAGCGGCGGTGCTGGCCGGTGTCGGCGTCGCCCACCTGTGGTGTTTTCTGGCCGACGCCGATACACGGCTGCAGCGCATTCGCCCCGCCACCAAAGAACTGAGCATGGGGCTGTGGCTGATGCGCGCGGGCGATATGCCCGCCAATGCCCGCGCGCGCGCCTTCGAGGCCACGGTGGCGCCGGCGCTGGCGGCACGCATCGGCGCGGATGCGCTATCATAGGCGCAATACCGCGCAGCCAGAGCCAATATGCCCGCCGCCAGTTCCCGCAAGCCTCCTGTTTCCGGCAAGGCAACCGACAAAGCCAGTGGCAGCGCCGGCCGCCCCCCCGGTAGCAGCAAAGAAGACACACTCGCCCGGCTGCTGCCAGCGGCACGCCGGCTGTTTGCCGAAAAAGGCTACGCCCAGACCACCTTCAAAGATGTGGGCCGAGCCATCGGCACCAGCCATGCCGCCATATACAGCTACTTCGGCTCCAAGAAGGAACTCTACCTCGCTACCCTGACCGACACCCAGGCACTGCTGCTGCCCGACTATCTGGCCGCCATCGAACAGGGCAAGACCCTGCGGGAGCGCATTGCCGGTGTGCTGATGGCCTCGGCCGATGCCCACGACCGCGACAGTTCCATTACCGGCCTGCTGGCTGCGATTCCGATCGAAATCCGCCGCCACCCGGAGCTGCAAGAGGCACTGAAACGGGAAAACAACGCGGTGATGGAAGCCCTGAAGAGCATCTTTGCCGAAGCCAAGGCCAGCGGCGAGATTTGCACGCAGGCCTCACTGGATAATCTGGTGACGGCGTTTCTGGGCGGCGGCGCCGGGGTCGCTCTATTCCAGTACGGGATGCAAACCAGTTCGCTGCGCGAGTCCATGGAGGTATTTGTGGCCATGGTAGAAGCGCAGATCTTCAGCCGCTGAGCACCAGGGCGGCGGCCCATGCAGGCGCTCAATCGCGCTGGTACGTACCCACCAGGCGGTTCATGCCGATCAGATCCGGTTCGACCTGCTGTAGCAACTGCGGCAGCGTCAGCCCCGGGGCCAGATCCGGCGTCGCACTCAGCGCCAGGACCGAGAAATAGTAGTGGTGAATGCCGTGCCCCTCGGGCGGCATGGGTCCGCCGTAGCCGGTTTTGCCAAAGTCATTCTGGCCCGGCGTACCTTCCGTTGTGGCCTCAGCCAGCGAGCTGGTCTCCGGCGGCAGGTTGTAGAGCACCCAGTGCACATAGCCGTAGCTGCCGTGAGACACCAGCGGCGCGTCGGGGTCGTGGCAAATCACCGCATAGGACAGAGTTCCCGCCGGCGCGTCTGACCAGGCCAGCGGCGGCGACACATCCTCCCCCTCTCCCGTGTGCCGGCTGGGAATCGCGCCGCCGGGCTTGAAGGCCGAACTGCTCAACTGTATATCGGAGAGTGCAAACCCCATCTCGATGCCCCCTGGTCGTTGCTGGAATTGACGTCCAGTACAGTATAGGAAGCCCGGGGTGAATTGCTGGATTGCGCGCGCTTTCCACCGCGAAGAGCATAGCGAGGTGGCGACCTCTTGGGGCGGCACCTTGCCTGGACGAGATTGCCGCGTCGCCTTCGGCTCCTCGCAATGACACACAGATCAACCCCGTCATTGCGGGAAGTGCAGCGACGTGGCGATCTCCTGGGGCGGCACCTGGCCTGGATCAGATTGCCGCTTCGCCTGCGGCGCCTCGCAATGACACGCAAATCAACCTCGTCATCGCGAGGAGCGCAACGACGTGGCAATCTCCTGAGGCGGCACCTGGCCTGGACTAGATTGCCGCTTCGCCTTCGGCGTCTCGCAATGACACACAAATCAATCTCGTCATCGCGAGGAGCGCAGCGACGCGGCGATCTCCTGGGGCGGCAACGT
>JBFHRT010000347.1:0-3178 GCA_041591575.1 Spongiibacteraceae bacterium | reverse complement strand
GTACTCGGCAATCATGGTGTCGATGGAATCGCGCGGGCCGCGCAGGGCCGCTACGCCGCCCCACTGGCTGGGGGTGTTGGCGACGGTGGTGGTGAACATGTGGTAGCGGCGCAACTTTCTGATGGCGCCCTGACTGGCGATAAGCCAGCCCACGCGCATGCCAGCCATGCTGTAGGTTTTGGAGAAGCTGCTGATGACCATGACATGGTCCAGGTCACTGCAGCAGGACAGCACGCTGGGATAGTCGCGGCGGTCGTAGATCAGGTGGTCGTAGACCTCGTCGCTGATGACGTAGATACCGCGATAGGCCGCTTCCTGCACGATGGCTTCGACCGTTTCGCGCGGGTACATCGTACCGGTGGGGTTGCCCGGCGAGTTGAGCACCACGCCATAGGTGTTGGGACCCATTAGCTCGATCACTTCCTGCGGATCGAGCTGGTAGCCGTTCTCCGGGCGCAGCGGCACCGATTTGACCTCGCCGCCGTTGAGGCGGATCAGCGGCGCGTAGAGCATGAAGCTGGGGTCGGGCACAATGAATTCGCGGCCCGGCGCCGAGGTGGCGGTCAGCGCCAGGTACAGGGCCTCGGTGGCGCCGGTGGTGATGAGGATGTTCTCGGGCTGCAATGTGCGCTCATAGCGCGCGCCGTAGTATTGGGCCAGCGCCTCCAGCAGCTCGGGCAGGCCGGCGTCCATGGTGTAGCCGGTCTGCCCGGCTTCCAGCGCCTCGACGGTGGCGCGCACCACATGGGGTGGTGCCGGCATGTCCGGCTGGCCGATGGAAAGATGAATGACATCGTCCATGGTGGCCGCCAGATTGACCATGCGGCGGATGCCGGGCACGGGAATGGTGAGCAGCGCCGGGTTCCAGATCGGGTCTTCCGATTCGTAGAAGTCGATGTCGAGGTTGTGCAGTACCATAGTGGGTTCTCGCTGCCGCAATTAGCCCGATGCCGGTTGACTATCAAACAGCGGTGGCCGCCTATCCGTCAGCGGCGCCGCCTGCTGATAGGCATGGCCCGCACGCAGCACGGTCTGGTCGCTGAAGCGTGCGCCGACAATCTGCAGGCCGATGGGCAGGCCGTTGTCACTGAAACCGCAGGGCACCGACAGTGCTGGCTGGCCGCTCATGTTGAAAGGGTAGGTGAATGGGGTCCAGGTGGGCCAGCGGGTGCTGGGCCAGTCTTCAGGCACTTCGCGGCCCGTTTTGAAAGCGGTGAGGGGCAGGGTGGGGGTGAGCAGCAGGTCGTATTTGGTGTGGAACAGCGCCATGCGTTCGCTCAGTGCCATGCGTGCGTTCACCGCTTCCAGGTAATCCATCATGCTGCGCTGGGCGGCCTTTTCCGCCACCTGAACCAGCGCCGGGTCCATGGCCTCGCGTTTTTTGGGGCCGATATCGCGCAGGGCGTTGGCGGCGCCGCCGTAGAACAGGTGGCCGAAGGCCGCCAGCGGGTCGGTGAAACCGGGGTCGACATCGACGAGCTCGGCCCCCAGCTCCTTAAACACCGCCACCGCCTGCCGGAAGGCGCGGGCTACGTCCGGCTCGACATCGACATAGCCCAGGGATTCGCTGTAGGCGATCTTGAGGCCGCGCACACCGGCATCGATATCGGCCAGGTAATCGATATGGCGGCGTGGAGCCGCGAGACTGTCGCGGGGGTCGGCCTCGGTGAGCACGTTCATCAGCAGCGCACAGTCGTCCACGGTCCAGCTCATGGGGCCGGCGTGGGCCAGGGTGCCGTAGGGTGGGTGCGGCCAGTGCGGCACTTCGCCGTAGCTGGGTTTGAGGCCGACGATGCCGCAGAACGCGGCGGGAATGCGGATGGAGCCGCCGGCATCGGTGCCCAGTGCCAGTGGCCCCATACCCAGCGCAACAGCCACCGCACTGCCGCCACTGGAACCGCCAGCGGTTTTGGCCGGGTTCCAGGGGTTGTTGGTGCTGCCGTGCAGCGGGCTGTCGGTAACGCCCTTCCAGCCAAACTCGGGGGTGGTGGTTTTACCCAGCGGGACGTAGCCGTTGCGGCGCAGGGCGGCCACAGCCGGTGCTTCCTTGTTGAGGGTGGCGGACGGGTCCAGCGCGCGCGAGCCTTTGCAGGTGGGCCACATGGGAGTGAGGAACACGTCTTTGATGGCTACCGGCACACCGTCCAGTCGGCCAGTGGGGACCCGCTGCTGGTAGCGCTGTTCGGATTGTCGCGCCCAGTCCAGGGTGGTGTCTGGGTCCAGCAGGCAAAAGCCATTGGTGTGAGCGTCAACTCGCTCGATTTGCGCGAGCATGGCGCGCGCGACTTCCACGGGCGACAGCGTGTGCCGGCGGTAGTGTGCCAGCAGTTCCAGAGCGGTCATGCGCAGTATCTCGTGCATGTCGGTCTCCTTCTTGCCTGGGGTTTGCAATCCCCGGTTGTGCAGCGGCCTCAATTCGCCGGACTGCAACGCTTCACTTGCTCCATCAGTGGCTTGAAACGAAGCCGTGCAGTTTGTCGACCCGGTTCAGCAGTGGCTCGCTGCGCTGCCAGCGGCGAAAGTTGGCGACGAATTGCTCGCCCAGGGTCCGGCGCCAGCCGATGACGTCGCCGGCCATATGCGCCGAAATCATCACCTGTGGCAGATCCCACAGCGGGTGTTCAGCTGGCAGTGGTTCCTCTTCAAAGACGTCCAGCGCGGCGCCGGCAATGCGTTTTTCCTCCAGTGCGCGCACCAGATCGTCGGTATTGACGATGGGCCCGCGGGCGACATTGATCAGCCGCGCACCAGGCTTCATGTAGCACAGCGTGTCGTAGTCGATCAGGCCGTGGGTCTCGGCGGTCAGCGGTGCGGCAATCACCAGGTAGTCGCAGTTCGGCAGCTGTTCGCGCAGTTGCTGTTGGGCATAGATCTGTTCGAAAGGCGGCTGCTCGCGTGCGCTGCGCCCGATGCCGCTCACCCGCAGCCCGGCGAGACTGAGCAGTTCGGCCACGTGCTGGCCGATGGCGCCGACGCCCAAAATCAGCACCTGTCGGTCTAACGCCAGTTCGGTGTCGCGGTGCTGCCAGTGGCGTTGCTGTTGCAGCTGGATGTTGCCGATAAAGTCTTTGGCAAACATCATGATGGCACCAAGTACGTATTCGGCGATGCCGCGGTCAAACACGCCGCGGGCGTTGGTCAGTACAATATCGCTGTGAACCAGTTGCTCAAACATCAG
>JBFHRT010000346.1:0-3199 GCA_041591575.1 Spongiibacteraceae bacterium | reverse complement strand
GCCGCGGCGATGGCATTGCGCACGCCCGCGGCCAGGTTTCGATCGGCATAGGGCCCCTGGCACTTTTCCAGCTCCGGCGCCGAAGTCGCCATGCCCGCCAGCCCCACCACCAGCCACAATTCGCCAACGTCCTGCAGGTGCAATTCAGCCCGTCGCTGCCCCCGCTCCAGCACGAGCGCGCGATCGGCCACGGAATGAGAGCTGTAGCGCAGTTTCATGCCCCCACTATCGCGCAATCCTGCCGGCGCAGGAAGCGTTGCCTGCTATTGGTTCCCGGGCAGGCGGTAACGTACAATCCCCTGTTTTCAACACCATTAGGTTTTCGGCGCCACTGTCGGCGCCCAATCCGCAGCCCATCACCACAGGAAACCCAAGTCGACCATGACCGCCACCAAACTCGACCAGCACACGCCGATGATGCAGCAATACCTGAAAATCAAGGCCAAGCACCCGAGTGAACTGGTGTTTTACCGTATGGGCGACTTCTATGAGCTGTTCTACGACGACGCCAAGCGCGCCGCCGAACTGCTGGACATCACCCTGACCGCACGCGGCAAATCCGGTGGCAACCCCATCCCCATGGCCGGCGTGCCCTTTCACGCCGCCGAGGGCTACCTGGCCAAACTGGTGCGACTGGGAGAGTCGGTGGCGATCTGCGAACAGATCGGCGACCCCGCCACCAGCAAGGGGCCGGTCGAGCGCAAAGTGGTTCGGGTCGTCACCCCGGGCACCGTCAGCGACGAGGACCTGCTGGATGACCGCCGCGACAACCTGCTGGTGGCCATTACCGGCGCTGACGACCGCTACGGCCTGGCTGCACTGGATGTCACCAGCGGTCGCTTTCAGGTATTCGAGCTCAGCGGGGAGGACGCCCTGTTCAGCGAGCTGCAGCGGCTTGACCCGGCGGAGCTGCTGCTCAACGAGTTACTGCCACTGACGATCAACCGCCCCGGTCTGCGCCAGCGCCCGGCCTGGGAATTTGACCTCGACAGCGCCACACGCGCACTCAATGATCAGTTCAAAACCCACGACCTCAGTGGCTTCGGCTGCGAGGGTCTGTCGCTGGCCCTTGCCGCGGCGGGATGCCTGCTGCAGTACGCCAAAGAGACTCAGCGTACCGCGCTTCCCCATATTCGCTCGCTGAGCCACGAATCACGCGATGGCAGCGTATCGCTGGACGCCGCCACCCGCCGCAACCTGGAGCTGGATCGCAACCTCGCCGGCGGCTCCGACAATACTCTAGGCTCGGTACTGGACCGCACCCAAACCGCCATGGGCAGCCGCCTGCTCACACGCTGGTTGCACCGCCCGCTGCGCGACAGGCCTCGCCTGGAGCGGCGCCAGCAGGCCATTGCCGCGCTGCTGGACAACTACCGGTTCGAGCCGATGCGCGAGATCCTGCGCAATATTGGCGACATGGAGCGCATCCTGGCACGGGTGGCGTTGCGCTCGGCGCGACCGCGAGACCTCGCCCGCCTGCAGCGCTCGCTGGCGGCACTGCCACAACTGCGCAGCGAATGCAGTGCTGCAAACGCCCCGTTGCTGGCGGAGCTCGCCGAACTCGCTCGCGAGTTTCCCGCCCTGAGTGATGAACTGAACCGCGCCATTATCGAAAATCCCCCCATGGTGATCCGCGACGGCGGCGTGATCGCCGAGGGCTACGACAGCGAACTGGACGAGCTGCGCGGCATCAGCGACAACGCTGGCGATTTTCTGGTCAAGCTTGAACAGCAGGAACGCGAGCGTACGGGCCTGAGCAGCCTCAAGGTGGGCTATAACCGCGTGCATGGCTACTACATCGAAATCAGCCGCGCCCAGTCCGAAAAAGCGCCCACCGAGTACATCCGCCGCCAGACCCTGAAGAACGCCGAGCGCTTTATCACCCCCGAGCTGAAAGAGTTCGAAGACAAGGCATTAAGCAGCAAGAGCCGGGCGCTGGCACGCGAAAAATGGCTCTACGAACAGCTGCTTGAAACCCTCAACAGCGAGCTGGGTGCGCTGCAGGAAGCCGCTGCCGCAGTGGCAGAACTGGACGTGCTGAGCAACCTCGCCGAGCGCGCCGAACAGCTCAACCTGTGCCGCCCGGTATTCAGCCCCGGCCGCGAATTGCACATTGAGCAGGGCCGCCACCCGGTGGTGGAGCAGGTGCTGGACGAACCCTTTATTGCCAACGACGTCCGCTTTGACGAGCAACGCCGCATGCTGGTGATAACCGGCCCAAATATGGGCGGTAAGTCCACGTATATGCGCCAAACAGCGCTGATCGTACTGTTAGCTCATATTGGCAGCTTTGTGCCCGCGGCCAGCGCCCAGATCCCCATCGTTGATCAGATCTTCACCCGCATTGGCTCTTCCGACGACCTCGCCGGAGGGCGCTCCACCTTTATGGTGGAAATGACCGAAACCGCCAATATTCTGCACAATGCGACCGCAGACAGCCTGGTGCTGATGGACGAAATTGGCCGCGGCACCAGTACCTTTGACGGCCTGTCGCTGGCCTGGGCCTGCGCGGTCAAGCTGGCCGACGAACTTCGCGCCTATACCCTGTTCGCCACCCACTATTTTGAGCTGACCACCCTGCCCGACCACTACCCGCTGTCAACCAACGTGCACCTGGACGCCACCGAATACCAGGACCATATCGTGTTCCTGCACAGCGTTCAGGAGGGTCCGGCCAACCAGAGCTATGGCCTGCAGGTGGCCAAGCTGGCCGGCATCCCGCAGGAGGTTATTAGCGCTGCCCGCGAAAAACTGCAGCAGCTGGAGGCCGGCAGCACCGCCGATGGTGCCACGGCAGCCACAACTGCCGCCAGCGCGGCGCCGTCACCGGCTCAGCCCGACCTGTTTAGCGCCACCGCTCACCCGGCGCTAGACCGGCTGGCCGAACTCCAGCCCGACGACCTCAGCCCGCGCCAGGCGCTGGAGCAGCTCTATCGCCTCAAGGAGCTGAGTGACAAGGGCTGGAAGAACTAGCCCAGCCCCCGGCTGGCGGCGCGAACGGCCGCTATCGGGCACTGGGGAACATGCCCCAAAGCGGCGTCTCTGCTACAATCGGCGGATTACCGATTGGTAAGCCAAACAGGTTTCTATTTCCTTTTGGGGTGTTAAAATACGCGCCTCATATAAAAACCGGACTCATTAACAGGTTAAGGAAGGTTCGCCACATGACTTTTGTTGTAGGGGAAAATTGCATCAAGTG
>JBFHRT010000345.1:0-3204 GCA_041591575.1 Spongiibacteraceae bacterium | reverse complement strand
GGACATGCTCATGCCATCGGCATAGGCGTGGTGAATGCGCATATACAGGGCGAAGTGCGCGTCGTCGAGGCCGTCGATGATATGAAATTCCCAGATGGGTTTGTCGCGCGCCATCAGCGGGGTGTGGAGTTCACTCACCAGCTCGCGCAGTGAGGCGTCGCCGCCGGGCGCGGGCAGCTGACGGTGGAATACGTGATTGCGTATATCGAAGTCCGGGTCGGTGGCCCAGTAGGGCGCACCGAAGCGAGGGAACTGCACGATTTGATTAAAGGGGGCGCAGACCTCGCTGCTGGCGGTGAGTTCGTGGTAAAGCGCCTCGGTGAAATCCTCGCTCGCGCCGGCGGGCTTGCTGAAGATCATCAGCGCGCCCACATGTTTAGGACTGGCTTCGGTCTCGGTGAGAAAAAAGCCCAAATCCAATAACGATAATTTACTCATATGCCGTTCACTTCCAATGTAAAACCGAGATAAAAACCAACTCCATCGTTGGCGCCCAGTGTATTTATCGCAACGATATTTGCCTAACTTATTTGTTTTATTCTTTCTATTATTTAAAAAAATAGATTGAACGCGTCGTCTGTTTTATCGGCTGCAACAAATGGCTTGTGTATTGTTGTGTAGTTTCTTGGTCACGGCATTACTCGGCGAAACCAGCCGCTGTCGGTTGGCGCCGCGTCACTGCAGTGTATCGCAAATTGCGGGGGATGATAGAGGCGTGAGATGACAGGCTCGCGACTAACAAATGTTAGTTAGTCGCGAGGCAGGAGAGTCGAAGAAAAGAAATAATATTGCCGGCTTAATGTGGCGGCGTGCGGCTGGCGTGAAAGGCGATAAGCGCGGCGGTGACGGCCACGTTAAGTGACTCGACACCGTTGTGCATGGGAATGCTCAGGCGCTGGTCGCACAGTTTTTGAATGTCGTTGGCGACGCCGTCGGTTTCGTTGCCCAGCACATAGACGGTACTGGGTGATGACGGCGTAAACTGATACAGCGAATTGTTGGCGTGAGACGACAGTGTGCAGATACCGGCACCATGCTGACGCAACAACTGCAGCCCCTCGCGCAGTTCCTCGCAGTAGAGGATATGTGCCTTGAACAGGCTGCCGGCGCTGGCCTTGATCACCAATGGTGACAGCGGAGCGCAGCCGCGGCGCGGCAGCAGCAGTGCCACTGCGCCGCTGGCGCAGACCGAGCGGATAATCATGCCCAGGTTTTGCGGATTGGTGATGCGGTCCAGCGCAATAATGGCGCCGGCGGGCAGGGCTGACTGCTGTTGCAGCCAGCTCTCAAGTGGCTGGTAGCTGGACAGTTGCAGGTCCGCTGCCACGCCCTGGTCCTGGCGGCTGTTTTTGGAGATGTGCGACAGCGCGCGGCGGTCGTGATATTGCACCTCGATGCCGCGCTCGCGAGCGTGCCGCAGAATGTCGCGGATAATGCCGTCTTCGCGGTTGCTGCTGGCCAGGTGCAGCTTGTAGAAAGTGATATCGGGGTCGCTCAGCGCTTCCAGTACCGGCTTGCGTCCGTAGATGGTCAGCAGGCGGTCGAAGAAGGCTTTGCGCTGCTGGTAGCTGGCCTCGCTCATGGCAGTTCCTGTGGGGGAATCGGGGGCGCTAGTTTAGCAGAAGCTCGGTGCAAGCCGCGCACCGCCGTGGGTGTTCTCGCTAGCCGCCGCGCTCGCGTTCGGCGAGCTGCCGCCGGTACTGGCCGGGAGAGAGGCCGGTCCACTTCTTGAAAGAGCGATGAAAGGCGCCGCTGTCCTGGAAGCCCATCAGCAGGGCGATGGTGCTGATGCGCAGGTCCGGGCGCTGCAGATAGCTTAAGGCGGCATCTTTGCGCAGGTTGTCTTTCAGTGTCTGGTAGCTGCTACCTTCGCGCTGTAGCCGGCGGTGCAGGGTGCGGGCCGACATGTTGAGCGCGTCCGCCACATCTTGGGCGGAGGGCAATTCGCGGCCAAACTCACTGTTGATGATGGCTCTCACCTTCTCTGTCAGGGTGCCATCGTCGAAGGCCGCTGTGCGGCTGATCAGCGGGTAGGGTGCGCTCTTGAGAAAGGTCTGCAGGCTGGACTCGTTCTGTACCACCGGCAGTTCCAGTGCCTCCAGCGGAAGTAGTAGGCAGTTCTCGGGCTGCCCCAGCTCAACCGGTGCGCCGAACAAGGGTTCGTGCTGGGCTTGCGCACGCGGATCGTGGCTGACGAAGTGTACCGAGTGCAGCGGTAGATTCTGGCCCACCAGCCAACTGTAGAAGCGGTACATCATGTACAGCACCGAGGCGTCGGCTGCGAAAGATTCCGCGTCGCCCGGGTTATCGGGATTGCTGAAGCGCAGCAGCGCCAGGTCGTGATCGGGTATCTCCGCAATCGGCTGGCGGCGGCGACCGCCGGCATCCTGGAAGCGGGCGCAGTAGTCGAAAAATTCTGCGGCGCGCAGCAGGGCCTGGCGCAGGGTTTTGCAGTGAATGATAAACAGGCACATCATCCTGAAGGTGCCCGGTGGCGACCGCTCCGGCACCATCATGCCGAAGGCCTCATCCTGCAATAGCACCATCAGTTGGCGATATAGGCGGCTGTAGATCTTGGTGGGCACGCGGTCGATATGCTGATTGGCTGGCAGCAGCGGGTTGAAATCCAGGCCGATGGCCTGCAGCACCTCGTCCACATCGTGGCCGTGCTGGGACACCACTCTTAAGAGTGAGCAGAACGCCTTGATCGGCATGCTGTCCTGGCGATCGCCGGCCGCGCCGGGCTGACGATTCACGGAGTCAGGCTCCTGTGCGGCGGCGTGGTCGCGACGCTGCCGCGGAGGCGCGCTCAGCAGCGGCCTTGAGCTGGGCGGCGATGTTGAGAATTTCCGAGCCGAGCAGGTCGCCCTCGATGCTGCCGGTGGAGAACATCAGTTCCGGCTTACCATCGGCGCCAAATACCGGCACGGCGATGTTGTTCACCGAGTAGCGCGCGCGCGGCTCGATCCGATCGAGCATGTAGTGCTCGGTCAGCAGCTCGCGCTGGTAGCGGCGAGTGACGGTTTCCAGTGCGGTCAGGTCCCAGCTTCCCTCTCTTTCTCCCAGAGACTTGAACAGCCTCTCCTCGGCCTGCGTTCTGAGAGTGACCTCGAAGCCGCGGGCGCGAATGGCAATGACGGATATCCGCAGCGACTGGTCCAGGCGCTCATCAAAGGGCGCGCCCGGTGTTTGTGCCTTTTCCAG
>JBFHRT010000344.1:0-3209 GCA_041591575.1 Spongiibacteraceae bacterium | reverse complement strand
GCAGGAAGTACTCGCTGCTGACCACCGCCGACCAGTTGGGGGCGTTGCTGGCGCGCTCGCCACTGCGGTCACAGCTGTTGTAGGGGGCGGTGAAGGGCGAGTCGGTGCAGGGGCCGTCCTTGAAGTCGTCAAACTTGACGTCGGTATAGCTAACCGAGGCGAAGCCGCTCCAGCGCTCGCTCAGCAGCATGGTGGTTTCCAGTTCGGCGCCCTGGCTGATTGCGCGCTTGGCGTTAACCACGGCGTCGAAGCTGCTGCTGCCGCTGGCATTCAGCGCCACGTCGTCGGCCTGGAACTGGAAGTCGTCATAGCGCTGGTGGTAGATCGCCGAGGTCAGCTGGCCGCGGCCGTCCCAGTAGCCGGCCTTGAAGCCCAGTTCGAAGTTGATGCTGGACTCGTCGTCAAACAGGATCAGTTCGGCGGGGATGTTGCCGGCGGCGTCGATGTTGGAGGAGGCGCCGCGCCAGCCGCGGTCGAAACTGGCGTAGGCCATCATGTCCTCGCCAATGCTGTGCTGCAGTTTGACGGTGCCGGTAAACTCCTCGAACTCGCGCTTAGCAAACTCCAGCGGAATGGCCTCACCGCTGGCCGAGGCGATGACGGTGTTGGTGCCGGTGATGGTGGTTTCGCGCTCAAACGGCTGCCGTGCGCTGCGCGCCTCGCGGCTGTAGCGCAGGCCCAGGGTCAGCGTGGTGGCCGGGCTGAGATGGATGGCGTTGTGGGTGAACAAGCCCCAGTCCTCGGTGGCATTGCTGGCCACGCCATCGAACACGGTAGTGGTGGGGGGGATAAAGAACGGCGGCACCGGTATCGCCATGCCGGGCGCCGAGATCACCGCCTGTACCGGTGTGCGCGCACTGCTGTTGGAGTAGTAGATGCCGGTCATCCAGTCCCAGGTCTCGTTGCCCAGGGAGCTCAGGCGGAACTCCTGGTTCCATACCTTGCCGATATTGGAGCGCACGTCCTGGGTCTGCTGGCGGCCACCGTCGCTGCTGGGGCCGCGATCGTTGTCAATAAATTGCTCAGTGCCCACCTCCTGGTACCAGGTGACAGCGGTGAGGCTGAGGGTATCGCTGAAAGACCAGTTGTTTTCCCAGGTGGCGTGCTGGTCGCGGATTTCCTGCGAACCCTTCTCACCGTCGCGGGAGCGGCGGTCCTCGGCGCGCAGGCCGTTGCCCTCAACGACATGGAAGGCATCGGCGCGGTTGTCGATATAGCTGTAGCTGAGGCGGCTGTCGAAGTTGGCGGTTGGCGCCCAGGCGACAGTGACACGGCCGGCGGAGCTGCGCGAGCGCGCCTGGCCAAAGTGGATATTGTCGATGTCGGCGCTGCTGTTCTGATCGTAGAGGCCGGAGACACGCAGCGCCAGCTTGTCCTCAATCAGCGGCGCGTTGAGGGCGAACTGGCTGTTGTTGCCGTCGCGGGAGAATACGCTGCTCTGTACGTAGCCACCCCAGCGATCCAGCTCGGGGTCACGAGTGTGGATGACTATGGCGCCGGCGGGTGAGGCCTTGCCGTAGAGCGTACCCTGGGGGCCGCGCAGGAATTCGAAGCGCTCCAGATCCCACTGCTGCAGGAAGATGCCGTTGGTAATGTTGGCGAAAGCGTTGTCGACGTACACCGTTACCCGCGGGCTAACACTGGCGCTGAGGTTGGTGCCCAGACCGCGCACCTGGATGTCGCGGTTGAAGGCGGAGCCGCTAATATCGACGCCGGCAGTAAAGCGGTCGGCGTCGCCAAAGTCGAAACTGGCAAACTCGCTGTAGGTCTCGCCGCTGACGGCATTCACCGCTACCGGGGTGTCCTGCAGGGATTCGGTTTTTTTCTGAGCGGTGACCAGCACCTCTTCCAGTACCAGCTTTTCAGTGTCGGCGTGAAGCGGGAGGCTGGCGGCTGGTGCCAGCAGGGCGGCGGCCAGTGCGTGGCGCCCCAGTGTTCGGGGAATCTTGTTCATCGGGGAATCCTGTCTCTGTCGGTCGTTGCCAGTTATGGCCTTTCTAGTCCGAAAACCCCGCAGCGGATGCGGTATTTGTGCTGGCTAGTAGGCCTTGTAGTAGGTATACGCTTGTATAGCGAAGGCAGACGATAGCGGCGCGGCAGGAGGGGTGGCTATCAGTAGTAATACGTATGATTTACGCATGGTGGGTTGCGGAAAGCGGAGGTTGCCGGGGGCGCGGAGGCCTCCCGGCGGCGTGCGAGTCTTAGACGTCGGGATCGAAGCGGATGTTCATCTCTTTGATGCCGTTGACGAAAAAGGAGCGCACATACTTCACCGGCGCCGCAAACTGGGGGTTGCGAAGGCGCGGGATGATCTCCTCGAACATCACCTTCAGCTCCAGCCGCGCCAGGTGTGAACCGATGCAGAAGTGCTGGCCGATGCCGAAGGAGCGCAGCTGGTTGTAGAGGTCGGGCATGCGCTCGGGGCGGGTGACGTCGAAGTCCATGGCGTCGTCGCCGAACACCTGTTCGTCCTGGTTGACGGTGTGGTAGTGCAGCACCACCTTGTCGCCTTGTTTGATGGTCTGGCCGCCCAGCTCGACGTCCTCCGTGGCGGTGCGGCGCATGGCGATAAAGGCGGTGTTGTAGCGCAGCATCTCCTCGGTGGCAGCGGCGATCTTGTCGGGATTGTCCTGCAGGTATTTGAGCTGGTCGGGGTTTTCCATCAGCAGGCGCATGCCGTGGGAGATCACGGTACGGGTGGATTCGTTGCCGCCCACCAGAAACAGGATGAACATCCAGCCGAAGTCTTCCTCGGAGATGGGCTTGCCTTCGACCTCGCCCTCCAGCAGCGCACCGGTGATGTTGCTCATCGGGCTCTCGCGGTGCTTGGCGGCGAGATTCATGGCATAGCCGATTACCTCGGCGGCGGCCAGCTGGCCCTCTTCCTCAGACACCGACATATCGGGGTCATCGGCAAAGATCATGGTGTTGGTCCAGTCGAAGAACTGCTTGCGGTCTTCCAGCGGCACGCCCAGCAACTCGAGAATGGCGATCAGCGGCAGTTCGGCGGCCACCTCCTCGACAAACTCGCACTCGCCGCGTTTGGCCACCGCGTCGACAATGCGCGTGGCGTGCTCGCGGAAATTGGCCTCGTAGGAATCCACCATTTTGGGGGTGAAGGCCTGGCGCACGATGCGGCGCACCTTCTGGTGCTTGGGCGGATCCATGTTGATGATGGCGTGGTGGTGGATGGCCTCGACCATCTCCTG
>JBFHRT010000343.1:0-3222 GCA_041591575.1 Spongiibacteraceae bacterium | reverse complement strand
GGACAGCGACCTGCCCGCCGATGCCATCAAGCTGGGCATGATGGCCAGCGAGGAAGTGGTGGAGATGGTCATCAAGTACCTCAACGACTACCAGGGCTTTGTGGTCTGCGACCCGGTGATCAAGGCCAGCAGCGGCGACTCCCTGCTCAGCGGCGAGGCCGGCGAGATCGTGCGCGACCGCCTGCTGCCGCGCATTGACCTGCTCACCCCCAACCGCGACGAGGCCGCCATGCTGCTGGGGCGCGATATCGACGGGCTGGAGGAGGTGGAGCGTGCCGCCGCCGATATCTGCGCGCTGGGCGCGCGCTCGGTGCTGATCACTGGCGGCCATTTTCCAGCGCTGAATGGCGAGCGCCTGGACTACTGGTGCGACGGCGTCGATGGGTTCTGGCTACACGGCCCCAACGTCGACACCGTCAACAGCCACGGCACCGGCTGCACCCTGTCGGCGGCGGTGGCCGCCGGCATTGCCCGCGGCTACCACCTGTGGGACGCCATGGTGCTGGCCAAGGCCTACGTCACCCAGGGGCTGCGCGACTCGGTGCAGCTGGGCGGCGGCCCCGGCGCGGTGGCCCACAGCGGCTGGCCGACGCGCTTGCGCGACCTGCCCTCACTGAGCCGGCGGCTGCGCAGCGAGCCGCTGCCGGCCTTTCCCGACTGCGGTGGCGAGCTGGGGCTGTACCCGGTGGTGGATAGCGTCGAATGGATCGAAAAACTGCTGCCGTTGGGGGTGACCACCATCCAGCTGCGGATCAAGGACCGGGATGCGCCGGCGCTGGCCGAGGAGATCCGCCGCGCCGTCGAGGTCTGCCGGCCCTATAACGCGCGGCTGTTTATCAACGACCACTGGCAGCTGGCCATCGCCGCCGGCGCCTACGGCGTGCACCTGGGCCAGGGCGACCTGGACAGCGCCGACCTGGCGCAGATCGCGAGCGCCGGCCTGCGCCTGGGAGTGAGTACCCACAGCTACTACGAGATTGCCCGCGCCCACGCGCTGCGTCCCAGCTATATCGCCATGGGGCCGATCTTCGCCACCACCAGCAAGGACATGCCGTTCCGGCCGCAGGGGGTGGCGCAGCTGCGGCGCTGGGTGGAAATGCTGGGCGAGGACTACACCCTCACCGCCATCGGCGGCATCGACCTGTCGCGCGCCGCCGACGTACTGGCCACCGGGGTCGGCAGCTGTGCCATGATCAGCGCCATTACTGAGGCCGCGGACTATCGCGCCACCGTGCAGCAGCTGCTGGCCCTGCACCAGTCCAGTCGTTAGTATCGAAGTGGTAAGGCGATGGCGGAGGTAGGCTGCTGGTGAAAAAATCTTTCTATCCATTCCTGCAGGCGGCGCTGTGTGCGCTGCCGGCCCAGGCCGCCGACATCAAGGTGCTGGGGCTGTTCAAGAATGCCGCCCTGATCAGCGTCGACGGTCGCCAGCAGCTGCTGCGCGCCGGCCAGAGTGATCGCAGCGGCATCAAGCTGTTGGCCGCCGATCCGCGCCGGGCGGTGTTGCTGGTGGAGGGCAGGCGCCTGGAGCTGGGGCTGAGTGAGCAGGTAGCCGGCAACTACAAAGAGGCCGATCAGGCGGAAGTGTCGATTCCCCGCAACCGCAATCTCGAATACCAGACCACCATCTCCATCAATGGTCGCAGCACGGTGGCGCTGGTGGATACCGGCGCCAATTTCGTCGCCATGAGTGCCAGCCACGCTGGCGCGCTGGGGGTGGACTACCGCGACGGCCAGCCCACCCAGGTCAACACCGCCGGTGGCATGGCCGCCGGTTACGTGGTGACCCTGGGCAGCATCAGCGTGGGCGGCATCACCGCCCACAGTGTGCCGGCGGTGGTGATCGAGGGCGCCTTTCCCCATAAGCCCCTGTTGGGTATGACTTTTCTTGATCATGTCGACATGCAGGAAAAGGACAATATCCTGATTTTGCGGCAACGTTACTGATCGCACGCGAAAATTAGCGAACTGGCCGCGCTGCTGATAAAATTGCGCCTCCGCTGACCCCGCTGGAGAACGTAGTGGCACTTCGCTTTGTGGAATCCTCCAAGCTCCCCACCCCCTGGGGCGTGTTTGATATGCACGGCTTTGAGGATGTGGTGAACAACAAGGAGCACGTAGTGCTGACCCTGGGCGACGTCGCCGACGGCCAGCCGGTGCTGATGCGGGTGCACTCCGAATGCCTTACCGGCGACGCGCTGTTCAGCCTGCGCTGCGACTGCGGTGCCCAGCTGCAGGCGGCGCTGCAGAAGATTGCCGAGGAGGGCCGCGGCGCGCTGCTCTACCTGCGCCAGGAGGGCCGTGGCATCGGCCTGCTCAACAAGATCCGCGCCTACAAGCTACAGGACGAGGGTGCCGACACCGTCGAGGCCAACGAGCGCCTGGGTTTCGGTGCCGACATGCGCGACTACAGCATGTGCAAGATCATGCTGGAACACCTCGATATCCACAGCGTGCGGCTGATGACCAACAACCCGCGCAAGGTCAACGCCCTCACCGAGCAGGGTGTCAACGTGGTGGAGCGCATTGCGCTGGACACCGGCAAGAACCCTCACAATGCCAAGTACCTGGCCACCAAGGCCGGCAAGCTCGGTCACCTCTTCGATCACTGACGGGCGGTCGGACGTCTGACGTCGGAAGCTGGACGCTTAAGGGCGGGGCTCCGTAAGCTGCGCTTATACTGACCTATGGCCCGCGGTATTTCCTCTCGCGAAGTGCCCCTGTGCGGATAAATTCGCACCTACAAATTTCGCGTCATTGCGAGGAGCGCAGCGACGCGGCAATCTCCATCAGGGTGGCAGCGAGCCGCAGGAGATCGCCGCGGCGCACAACGCGCGCCTCGCGATGACGGGCTCCGCAGCGCAGCCCAAGCTGGGTGCCCCAAATCAAATAGAACCCCGTCATTGCGAGCCGCCAGCGGCGGCGCGGCAATCTCATCCTGTATGGCAGTGACTGCTGGGAGATCGCCGCGGCGCACAAAGCGCGCCTCGCGATGACGGACTCCACAGCTCAGCCCAAGCTGGGTGCCCCAAATTGAATAGAACCCCGTCATTGCGAGTCGCCGTAGGCGGCGCGGCAATCTCATCCTGTGTGGCAGTGACTGCTGTGAGATCGCCGCGGCGCACAACGCGCGCCTCGCGGTGACGGGCTCCACAGCGCAGTCCAAGCTGGACGCCCCAAATCGAATAGAACCCCGTCATTGCGAGCCGCCAGCGGCGGCGC
>JBFHRT010000342.1:0-3228 GCA_041591575.1 Spongiibacteraceae bacterium | reverse complement strand
GTACAGGGTCATCCCCAGGCCCGCCACCGGGCGCGGATCGGGGTCGCCGGCCAGCCAGCGATCCAGCTGCACCTCAGACTCGTACACCAGGTCGGAGTCGGGAAATTTGGCGGCAATGGTCAGAGCGCCGCTCTCGCCGAGGCGGTCGATCAGGCGCAGTCGCAGCGCCTCCCAGGTTGGCGTCTGGTGGCCGTCGACGGCAATAATCTCCTGGCCACTCACCAGGCCGGCGCGCTCGGCCAGCGAACCCGGATCCACCGTGTCGACGATGGGGGCCATGCCGGTAACGCCGCGCATAAACACCAGCCAGTAGACCAGGATAGCGAGCAGGAAGTTGGCCAGCGGACCGGCAGCGGCAATGGTCATGCGCACCGACGGTGACTTGGCATTAAAGGCCTGCTTGCGCTCAGCCTCGCTGACCTCCTCGTCGCCCTCGCCAAACATCTTGACGTAGCCACCCAGCGGAATGGCGGCCACCACGTACTCGGTGCCGCGGCGATCGCTCCAGCGCAGCAGCGGCTTGCCAAAGCCCACCGAGAAACGCAGCACCTTGACGCCGGCGCGGCGGGCCACCCAGAAATGCCCGAACTCGTGAAAGGTCACCAGAATGCCAAGGGTGACCACAAAGGCGAGAAGGGTCTGAATCAATTCCATGCTTGTTGGCTACCTCAAACGCTACGTCGACTGTCCTGGTTTTCACGACCATGTGCTGCACACCCCTGCACGGCACGCTCAGGCTGCACTGCGCGAGTGCACCAGGCGCTCGGCGCGCTCTCGCGCCTCGGCATCTGCCTGTTGGACCGCGGCGAGGTCGACCGGTTCAGCAAAATTACTGGCCGCCATCACTTCGGCATTGATGGCGGCGATATCGGTGAAGGCGATGCGCTCATTGAGAAACGCCGCCACCGCCACCTCGTTGGCGGCATTGAGCACCGCCGCGGCGGTGCCGCCACGCTCTGCGGCCTCGCGCGCCAGGCGCAGGCAGGGGAAGCGCTGCTCGTCCGGCGCCTCGAAATCCAGCCGCGCCTGCAGCACCAGATCCAGCCCCGGCACACCCGACTCGATACGCTGTGGCCAGGCCAGGGCGTGGGCGATAGGCGTGCGCATATCGGGATTACCCAGCTGCGCCAGCACCGAGCCATCGACGTACTCTACCATGGAGTGGATCACGCTCTGCGGGTGTATCACCACCTCAATGCGCTCGGGGCCGGTGTGGAACAGCCAGCAGGCCTCGATCAGCTCCAGCCCCTTGTTCATCAGCGTGGCGGAATCCACCGAGATCTTGCGCCCCATGGACCAGTTGGGGTGGGCGCAGGCCTGGTCCGGGGTGACCGCGGCCAGCTCGGCCTGCGGTGTGCGCCGGAACGGCCCGCCGGAGCCGGTGAGCAGGATCTTGCGCACGCCGCCACGATCCAGGCCAGCCGAGAAGTCTGCGGGCAGGCACTGGAAGATGGCGTTGTGTTCGCTGTCGATGGGTAGCAGCTGGGCGCCGTACTGTTCAACCGCGCGCATAAACAGCGGCCCGGCCATCACCAGCGCCTCTTTATTGGCCAGTAGCACTTTCTTGCCGGCACGCACCGCAGCCATGGTCGGCACCAGGCCGGCGGCGCCGACAATGGCGGCCATCACCGTGTCCACCTCGTCGTGGGCGGCCACCTCGGCCAGCCCCTGCTCGCCGCAGAGTACTTCGGTATCGATACCGTCGCTGCGCAGGGCGCGTCGCAGCTCCTCGGCGCGCTCGTCATCGCGCAGCACCGCGTAGCGGGGACGAAACTCGCGCACCTGATCCAGCAATAGCGCCACATTGTTGTGGGCGGTGAGTGCAAATACTCGATAGCGCTTGGGGTGGCGTGCCAGTACGTCCAGCGTACTGACGCCAATGGAGCCGGTGGCACCGAGAATGGTGACCTGCTGGGGCTTGTCTTGGTTAACCTCAGCCATGCGCTACCATCCCGCCAGAATCAGACCGAGGGTGAATACCGGAGTGGCTGCGGTCAGGCTGTCCAGCCGGTCCATGATGCCGCCGTGCCCCGGCAGCAGCGCGCCGCTGTCTTTGACGCCACGGTGGCGCTTGACCATGCTTTCCAGCAGGTCGCCCAGCACCGACGCCAACGCGGTCACCGCCGCCAGCGGCAACAGCGCCTGCAGCTCAATGGGCATGCCGCCGGGCCAGGCGAACCACACCAGCGCCGCCAGGCACAGGCTGGCCGTCAGGCCGCCCCAGAAGCCCGCCCAGGACTTGCCCGGACTCACCCGCGGCGCCAGCTTGGCCTTGCCCCAGGCGCGCCCGGCAAAATAGGCGCCGGTATCGGCAGCGGCCACCAGAGCAATGACAAACAGGATCAGCGCCACACCGTCGGCGTAAAGGCGCAGATAGCTCAGTGCCAGCCAGGTCGGCACCAGCACCAGCAGGCCGATCAGGCCGCGCATCGCCGTCGACCCCCACAGCGCGGCGCTGCCCGGATAGGAGCGCACCCACAGCAGGGCGATGGCCCACCACACGCAGGCAACCCGCAGCCACTCCTTGACCACGGCGCGGTCAGCGCTGCCGCTGAGCAGATCGCTGTGCCAGGCCACCGCCGTGATGGCGGCCACGCACAGGGCGCTGTAAGCGAGCCGCTGCCAGGTTGCGTCCAGGCCCGACAGGTTGGCCCACTCCCAGGCCGCCAGCGCCACCAGGGCGCCGAACAGGAGCGTCAGCGCCGGCGGCGGCAGCAACAACAGGGCTGCCAGCAGCGCGCCGACGATAAACACGGCGGTGATGATCCGCTGTTTAAGCATGGTGATTGATTCCCTTGGTGCTGCTGGCCGCATCCGTGTCGTCGCCGCGGCCGCCAAAACGGCGCTCGCGCTGGGCATAGGCGGCCAGCGCCGCGTCGACATCGGCCGCGCCGAAATCCGGCCACAGCACGTCGCTGAAATACAGCTCTGAATAAGCCAGCTGCCACAGCAGAAAATTGCTGATGCGGTGCTCGCCGGCGGTGCGAATACACAGATCCGGTTTGGGCAGGTCCGACAGCGCGGTATGGCGGTCGAGCGCCGCCTCGTCGATATCCTCGGGCTTCAGCTCGCCGGTGGCGGCGCGCACGGCCAGCTCGCGGGCGGCATTGGCGATATCCCACTGGCCGCCGTAGTCCAGCGCCACCACCAGCACGGTTTTGCGATTGAAGCGGGTGAGTTGCTCGGCGTAGTCCATCTGCTTTTGCAGCGCGCCGGAAAAACGGTCGC
>JBFHRT010000341.1:0-3231 GCA_041591575.1 Spongiibacteraceae bacterium | reverse complement strand
GCTGTGAATCAGCGGATACGGCTAGGCGTCAGCGCCTGCGTGGTCGGCGAAGCGGTGCGCTACGACGGCGGCCACAAACGCTCGGATTTTGTCACCGAGGCGCTGGGCCGGCATTTTGACTTTGTTCCCCTCTGCCCCGAAGTCGCCATCGGGCTGGGCACGCCGCGCCCCACCCTGCGGCTGATCGCCAGCGACCGCGGCACCCGCGTCCGTGGCAGCAGCGACAGCAACCGCGATGTCACCGACGCCCTCACCGACTACGCCGCCGCCCGCGCCGCCGAACTGGACGGCATCAGCGGCTACATCTTCTGCGCCAAATCGCCCAGCTGCGGCATGGAGCGGGTACCCGTGTATGCGGAAAACGGCCACAGCCTTGGCAAAATTGGAGTCGGTGCCTACGCCGCCGAACTGAAGCGCCGGCTGCCGCTGCTGCCAATGGAGGAAAACGGCCGCCTGCAGGACCCGCTGCTGCGGGAGAATTTTGTGCTGCGGGTGGTCGCCTACCATCGCTGGCAGCAACTGATGCAGCAGGGGCTGAGTGCCGTCGCACTGCAGGACTATCACCGCCGCCACAAATTCCTGCTGCTGGCCCACGACCAGGCCAGCTACCGACAACTGGGACCGCTGCTGGACGGCAGCGGCGACCTCGCCACCCGGGCGCAGCGCTATATTGAGGGCTTTATGGCGGCGCTGGCGCGCCCCGCTTCGCGCGGCAATCACGTCAACGCGCTGATGCACATGCAGGGCTTTCTCAAGCAGCAGCTCAGCGCGGAGGAAAAGCGTCTGTTTGTGGAGCTGCTGGAACGCTACCGGCAGGGTCAGGCACCGCTGATGGCGGTGATCGAAATGCTGCGGCTGTTCATCCAGCGTCACCGCGTGAGCTACCTGCTGGACCAGTACTACCTGCGCCCCTACCCCGACGACCTCGCGCTGCGCTATGGCCTCTAAGCGCTGCGCTAGGGCCTGTAAGCGCGGCGCTGGGGCCGGTAAGACAGCTCCCCACGCAGCCGCTACCCTGAACAGATGATCACGCTGATACTGCGCGAACGGCGCCTGCTGGCGGCGGGTACTGTGCAGCTGGTCTTCACCGGCGCCGGCGGCGAGCTGCTGCCCTACCGTCCCGGCCAGTTCGTGCGCCTGCATTTCGAGCACCGCGGCCAAGCCTGGCAGCGCAGCTACAGCATTGCCAGCCGCTGCGCCGACCCCAGCCACTGTCGCCGCCTGGTGTTTGCGCTCAGCTATGTGGCCGGCGGCCCCGCCTCGGAGCGACTGTTCGATGCACCGCCCGGCCTGCAGCTGGGCATGACCGGGCCCTACGGCAAGCTGTTGCTACCCGAGCAACTGCCGCCGCGGCTGATCCTCTGCGCCACCGGCACCGGGGTGGCGCCCTACCGCGCCATGGCGCCCCAGCTGGTGCAAGCACTGCAAAGCGATCCGGCGCTGACCGTGGCACTGCTGTTCGGCTGCCGGCGCGCCGGCGACGCGCTGTGGGCCAACGAGTGGCGGTCGCTGGCGCAGCGCTGCCCCGGCTTTCACTACCGCTGCTGCCTCAGCCGCGAGACACCCAGCGAGCCCCAGCACTGCGCCGGCCACCTGCAGTCCCAGCTGCAACTGCTGGCACCGGAGCCCGGCCGCGACCGCGTCTACCTCTGCGGCAACCCCAGCATGATCGACGAATGCTTCGCACTGTTGAAACTGCGCGGCTTCGACCATCGCAGTGTGCGCCGGGAGAAATTTCTGCTGGCAGGGCGGTAGCGTTAAACGCTCGACGCAGGGGTGCTAGCGCCGGCAACTATCGACGACCGCAAAAGACCGTAGGTCGGCATAAGCGCAACGCGCGTTGCCGACGCTGTGCCAAATTCCAGATGAGGGGGCAGCTGCCGGAAACGCACTGCGCGCTTATTCCGGCCTACGCCACCCCACCGCACAAAGTACCAGCAAAACCGCTACAATCGTCCGCTCTTTTTACGGTGGCAGGCAACAGTGGCAGACAACGACGACGGACAACTGGCCAGGGGCGTGGCGCTGGGCATTCTCACGGTGCTGCTGGGCAGCACCGTGGCCGCCGCCGGCAAGCACCTGAGCGATCAGGTGCCAGTGGCCACCATCGTCATCGCCCAATACGGTATCTGTTTCGTTCTCACCCTGCCCTGGCTGCTGCGTAACGGCAGCAAAGGGCTGGCCACCAAGCATCCCTGGGCACACCTGCTGCGCGGGGTCAGCGGCTGCGCCTGCTTTTATACCTACTACCTGGCGCTGCAGCACATCCCGCTGGTGGACGCTACTCTGCTGCGTAATACCGCACCGCTGATGGTGCCGCTGGTGGTGCTGTTGTGGCAGCGCGAAGGCCTGGGCCGCGGCCACTGGCCGCCGCTGCTATTGGGTTTTGCCGGCATTGCCCTGGTACTGCGTCCCAGCCTCGACGGCATCAGCGTCTGGCACCTGGTGGGGCTGTCCTCTGGGCTGGGGCTGGCCATCTCCATGGTCGGCACCCGGGTGCTGGCGGGCACCGAGCCCGAGAGCCGCATCCTGTTCTATTACTTCAGCATCTCGCTACTGGCGGCGCTGCCCTTCTACGCCGCCGACTACCAGCCGATTCCGGCGACGGCGCTGCCCTGGCTGCTCTACATCGGCGCCGCCATGTACTTCACCTTTGTGCTCTACACCCGCGCCTACCGCTATGTGTCAGCGTCGCGGCTGGCACCCACCAGCTATTTCGGCGTGGTCTTCGCCGGCGCCCTGGACTGGCTGATCTGGGCGCATGTGCCCGACGCCATCACCCTGGCGGGCATCGCCTGCGTGGTCGCCGGCGGGGTAATGGTGCTGCGCGGGCGCTGACGGTTCAGGGTTCCAGCGACAGCAGCACGTGCAGCAGGTTGTCCTGAAACTGCAGATTGCCGGTCAGCCGGCTGTGGTGCTCGCAGGACAGCAGGGTGTAGGCCAGCGGGAAGTAGCTGTAGCGGTGACGGGCAATGCGCGGATCGAGCTGGGTGCGCCCCAGCAGCGAGGCCTTGGTCACGCTGCCGTCGCCGGGCTCCAGCATTAAGCGCTCATAATCGACACCCGGCAAGGGCTGGGCGATCTCGCCGGGCCACAGCCGCAACCGGCTCTCCCCCTTCACCTCCTCCACCAGCAGCCGCGCCGGCGTCAGCTGGCAGTCGCCGCCGAACACGATCAGCGACACCGGCGATTCGGCCTCGCGCACCGTCAGCGACCACACAAAGCGCCGCG